>CAXUFI010000084.1:0-9299 GCA_964250245.1 uncultured bacterium | reverse complement strand
TTGAAAACCGGCCTGACCGGCGACGGCGGCGTCGGCGGCCAGCGCCGGCGCCACTTGCGAGACCGACGTCAGCGCGGCATCGGCTCGAAGTTGCGGCTGCAGCGCCGCGAGGCCGTTCGCTTCGATGCCGTCCGTGTCGGTGCAGGCGGCGTAGAAGTCGCCGAGCTTGCGACGCTCCGTTCCGACGCGGGCGTCGGTGACTTCGCTCGATTGCAGGATGAGCCGGAGCCGCTGCTCGTTGCGTTCGACGACCTCGTAAAAGGCGCCCCAACTCGCCCGATCGGCCGGGATCGCATGGCGCTCGAGCCAGCCGCCGACGGCGTAGCGGTAGAAATCTTGGCCGGGCGCGACGCGGCGGTCGAGATCGGCCGGGTCGAAGCCGGCCGCCCGCGCGGGGCCGGCTTGCAGGCAGAGTACGAGCAGGCCGGCGACGACGGCGCGCTGCGAGCGGACGGAAGACATCCGCGCAACTCTCGCCGCGGCGCCGGGCCGAACCTCTGTTAGGGCTTGGGCTCGAACTCGAGCGCGAGGGAGTTGATGCAGAACCGCTCGCCCGTCGGCGCCGGCCCGTCGTCGAAGACGTGGCCGAGGTGCGAGTCGCACGCCGCGCAGCGAACTTCCGTGCGGCGCATGCCGTGCGAAGCGTCCGTCACCCGTTTCACGTTCTTTTCTTCCGACGGACGGAAGAAGCTCGGCCAGCCGCTGCCCGAATCGAATTTTGCATCGGAGGCGAAGAGTTCGGCGCCGCAGGCACCGCAGGCGTAGGTGCCTGTTTTCTTATTATGGTTGAGCGCGCCGCTGAAGGGCGGTTCGGTCGCCGCTTCGCGCAGCACGCGATACTTCTCCGGGTCGAGTTCGCGCCGCCATTCGGCGTTCGGCTTATCAGTGCGTTGCATGCTCCTATAACCGCCCGCGCGGGCGAAGCGTGGCAAAGGCGACCTCGCATCGCGCTCGGAACTTAGGGCGTCCCGTGGATTCCTTCGTTCACCTACACGTTCATAGCGAGTACTCGCTGCTCGACGGCGCCTGCCGCGTCGAAGACCTCTGCCGGCGCAGTTCGGGTGAGGGCGCACCCGGGGTCGCCCTCACCGATCACGGCGTGATGTTCGGCGCGATGGAGTTCTACTACGCGGCGCGCGATCATAAACTCAAGCCGGTCGTCGGCTGCGAAGCCTACATCGCGCCGCGCGGACGCTTCGACCGGACCGTCCGCGACGAGGCGCACGTGACGTTGCTCGCGGCCGATCTGGTCGGCTATCGCAACCTCGTCGCGCTCATCTCCAAGGGGTTCCTCGAGGGCTACTATTACAAGCCCCGCATCGACCTCGATCTGCTCGCCAAACATCACGACGGGCTGATCGTGCTCTCGGGGTGCATGTCGTCGCTCGTCGCGCAGCCGTTCCAGCGCGGCGGCTACGCGGGGGCGAAGGCCGCGGCCCAGTCCTTCGTCGATATCTTCGGCGACCGCTTCTACATCGAGATCATGCGCCACGGCATCGCCGAGCAAGACGTCGTCAACGCGGGCCTCATTAAACTCGCGCGGGAGATGAAGCTGCCGCTCGTCGCGACGAACGATTCGCACTATCTCGACCGCCGCGATGCGCAGGCGCACGACGTGCTGCTCTGCATCGGAACGGGAAAGACCGTCGCCGACACGAGCCGCATGAAGTTCATGACGGACGAGTTCTACGTGAAGTCGGGGCGCGAGATGCGCGAACTCTTCGCCGACGTCCCCGAAGCATGCGATAACACGCTCGCGATCGTCGACCGGATCGATATCAAGATCCCGGAGAAACAGTTCAACATTCCGCTGTATCCGGTGCCGCCGCGCGACGCCGCGAACGCCAATCTCAAGACGCTGCAGCTCGCCGCCCCGCCGCCGCTCTTCGGGGCGACCGCGGCGGAACCGCTCTCCGAGCGCGAGTACCTGCGCGCGCTGTGTCGCGACGGGCTCGTGCAGCGGTACGGCGCCGAGCGCGCGCGCGACGACGCCGCCCTGCGCGAGCGGCTCGATTACGAACTCGGCGTCATCGAAGCGATGGGATTTCCGTCCTACTTCCTCATCGTGTGGGATTTCATCAAGTACGCGCGCGACCGCGACATCCCGGTCGGCCCCGGCCGCGGTTCCGCGGTCGGCTCGCTCGTGTCGTACGTGCTGCGCATCACGGATCTCGATCCGATTAAATTCGATTTGATCTTCGAGCGCTTCCTCAATCCCGATCGTATCTCGATGCCCGACATCGACACGGACTTCTGCGTCGAGCGCCGCGACGAAGTCATTAGGTACGTGACCGAAAAGTACGGCACCGACCACGTCGCGCAGATCGTCACGTTCGGTACGATGGCCGCGCGCGCGGCCGTCCGCGACGCAGGCCGGGCGCTCGCGGTGCCGCTCGGCGAGGTCGACCGCGTAGCGAAGCTGATCCCGTCGGGTCCGGGCGGCCTCTCGATCGAGAAAGCGCTGCAGCAGATCCCCGAACTCAAAGCGCTCTACGACGCGTCGGCCGGGACGCGGAAGCTGCTCGACACCGCGCGATCGATCGAGGGGCTCGCGCGGCATGCCTCGACGCACGCCGCGGGCGTCGTGATCTCGAAGGATCCGCTCGTCGACGTCACGCCGCTGATCAAGATCGGCGACGACGACGTCAACACGCAGTACGACATGGGCTGGGTCGAGCGGATCGGACTGCTCAAGATGGACTTTCTCGGCCTGCGCAACCTCACGGTAATGAAGAAGGCCGAAGACGAAATCAAACGCGTCGAGAAGCCGGCTTTCGAGCTCGCGACCATCCCGGACGACGACGCGCGCACGTTCGAGATGCTCGGGCGCGGCGAGACGACGGGCGTCTTTCAGCTCGAATCCGACGGCATGCGCCGCGTCGTCGCGGAATTAAAACCGACGACGCTCGACGACATCGTCGCGCTCGTCGCGCTCTACCGGCCGGGGCCGATGGAGTGGATCCCGACCTACATCAGCAACAAGCACGGCCGCACGAAACCGGCCTATCTCCATCCCAATCTCGAGCCGATTCTCGCGCCGACCTTCGGCGTGGCCTGCCTGCCGGCCGGCACTCGAATCAGCTATCCGGACGGCCGCGACCGAAACATCGAGAGCGTGCGACCCGGTGACGTCGTGATGTCGTATCGTGGCGACGGATTCGTTCGTCCCGGTCGAGTCGCTAAGGTCTGGCCCAGCGGCAGCAAGAAGCTGTTGCGCCTTACGCTGTCGAGCGGAACTTCCATCTCCTGCTCCGCAGAGCACCGGTTCCCGACGCCGGCGGGCGATCTTTTCGCCAGAGACTTGCGGCCGAGCGACGGCTATCGCGCTCCCGGCGAATACCGCTACGCCCAAGGCAATACCGTGCTTTTCGAGCAATGGCCTCGCCCGACGCCCGGCGCTCCCGCCTCCCTTGGCGGCGAGCGCCGGGCCTATCTTCTGGGTTTATTCGTCGGCGACGGATCGTTAAAGACGCGCGGCTCGAAATACATTACGTGCGCGTCCGAAATCGACGCGGAGTTCGTCGCCCGCCAATTGCGAGTCGAGCTGCTCTGTAAGACGAGAATTTACCGTACCACGCGCGCGTGGTACGTTGCGGCGCTCTTCCATACCGCACCGCAGCCGAGCCCGTTAACGCTATGGCTCGATCTCATCTATGGGAATCGCTCCTGGCAGGAGCATTGCGGCAGAACGCGGCTGCCGGAGCCGATCCTCGCTCTCTGCGAAGATGACCGCATCGGACTCCTGAGAGGATTATGGGATAGCGACGGAACGCACGCGGGCTCGGATCGGTACTTCCGCTCGACCTCGCCTGGACTCGTTTCGCAAGTAGCGGCGCTGCTCGGGTCGCTGAAGATCGCTTTTTACGTAGGTGAGACGGCCGTTCACGTTCAGGATCGCAACCGGTTTCACCAGGTCTTAGGTTATCCGTGGCTGCCCTCGAAACGCTTTAGAGAACAATTAAAGCAAAACGAGGTGCCTGTGCTCTCCGCCGCGTTAGAAGCGGTGGCCCCGTCGTTGCGCGAAACGGCAGATCGGGATGCTCGAAAGACGTTCGCCGGAGCAACGCGTAACGAGCCGGCAAGGCGAGATCCCGAAACTAACCGTATGCTCGCTATCGACAAACTCACCGAAGCACGGCGCCGCGCCTACGAGGCATTGTACTTACGCGATACGCGGCCGGTCTACATCGAAACTATTGAGGAAATAGGCGACGCAGACTGCTTCGATATTCAGATGGCCGACCAAGAACACCCGTATTATATAGCGAACGGTGTGTGTACGCACAATTGCTATCAGGAACAAGTCATGTCCATCGCGCGAGACATCGCCGGCTTCACAATGAGTCAGGCCGATGAGTTGCGGAAAGTCATGGGCAAGAAGCAGAAAGATAAAGTCCCGTTCTATCGCGAGAAATTCGTGACGGGCGCCGTGGCGAAGCTCGGCATGACCGCGCAGCTCGCGTCCGACGTGTTCGCCTTCGTCGAACCCTTCGCGGGCTACGGCTTCAATAAGAGCCACGCCGTGGCGTACGGCTGGATCGCATATCAGACGGCGTATCTCAAAGCGAATCATCCGCGCGCTTATTTTGCGGCGCTGATGACGTCGATGAAAGACCGGACCGATAAGCTCGTCGAGTATCTCGAAGAGGCCAAAAAGGCCGGCGTCGCCGTGCTGCCGCCCGACGTCAACGAATCGCGCTTCGATTTCACGGTCGTCGGCGCCGACATCCGCTTCGGCCTCGCCGCGATCAAGGGCGCCGGCGAAGGCGCCGTGCGGGCGATCATCGAGGCGCGGGAACGCGGCGGCCCGTTCGTCGACCTCTTCGATTTCGTGAGTCGCATCGATTCGAAGCTGCTCAATCGCAAAGTCTTCGAAGCGCTCATCAAGTGCGGCGCGCTCGACACGCTGCCGGGGAATCGCGCGCAGAAACTCGACGCGCTCGAGACGGCGCTCGAACTCGCCGGCCGCGCGGCGCGTGACAAGGCCTCGGGCCAGTTCTCGCTCTTCGACGACGAGGCCGGCCCGGGCGAGCTTACGCCGCAATTGCGCGCGCTGCCGGCGCCGCCCGTGCTCGAAGCGCTCGCCTGGGAGAAGGAGACGCTCGGCATCTTCGTCTCCGGCCACCCGCTCGCCGACGTCGCCGAAGCCCTCGCGCGGGGCGGCGCGGTCGCCATCAAGGATTTGCGCTCGCTCGAAGACGACGCGTTCGTCACGGTCGCGGGGCTGCTGACGGCCGTCCGCCGAACGCTGACGAAAGCGCAGCAGCAGATGCTCGTCGCGACGCTCGAAGACATGTCGGGCAGCGTCGAGTGCATCGTCTTTCCGAAAACGTACGCGCAGCTGCAGGCGGCGTTCGTGCCCGAGGCGATCGTCACCGTGCGCGGCCGGGTGCGCTTCCGCGAACGCCGCGGCTCCGTGCCGGGCGACGAAGCGCCGGTCGAAGTGTCCGTGACGGTGAACGAGGTCCGGCCCTACGAGCGCCGCGCGGCGCCGCCGGTTCCGCAGGGCTGGCACGTCATCGCTTCCTCGATGAAAGAAGTCGACGCGCTCGCGCGGCTCGTCGACGAGTCGCCCGGTCCCGTGCCGCTGATCCTGCACGTCGGCGACGCCTTCGAGCGGATGGCGCGCGGCATCTCGAACAGCGTGTACGTCCGCAGCGAATTGCAATCGATCTTCGGGAACGCGAACGTGTGGGAAGCGCCCGCCGAATGACGGCGCAGTAGTGCGTCTACCGGCCGGAACGCGCGATTGGCTGCCGGCGGAATTGCATCGTAAACGCGCCGTCGAAGGGGTGCTGCGGTCGGTGTTCGAGCGCTGGGCGTACGACGAAGTGCAGACGCCGAACTTCGAACGCTTCGACGCGTTGGAAGCCGGCCTCGGCGAGGCCTTCGCGCGCAAAACGTTTCTCTTCGCCGATAAGTCGGGGACGCAGCTCGCGCTGCGTCCGGAAATGACCACGCCCGTGGCGCGGCTCGTCGCCACGCGCATGCGCGACGCGCCGCTGCCGATCCGGCTCTCATACGTCGCGCCGACGTACCGCTACGAGGAACCGCAGGAGGGCCGGATGCGCGAATCGACCGAGGCCGGCCTCGAACTGATCGCGCCCGAAAGCGTCGAAGCCGACGCCGAGAGTCTCTTCACGGCGATCGAAGCGCTCGACGCGCTCGGCTTAGACGATACGCTCTTCGATATCAATCACGTCGCCCTCGTCGACGGAGCGCTCGCGGGTCTCGAACTCGACGCACCCGGCCGCGCGCGCGCGAAATCGCTCATCTCGGGCCGCAACATCGTCGCGTTGCGCGCGGCCCTCGCGGATACCGGCCCGCCGGAGGCGATCGAAGCGATCGTCGCGCTCGTTATGACGCGCGGCCGCGACGAGGTCCTCGCGCGGGCGCGGCGGCTCTGTCACACCGATGCCGGCCACGCCGGGATCGAACGCCTGAGCCGGATCCTCGCGCGCGCGGACGAACTCGGCGTCGGCGGCCGCCTGAGCGTCGATCCGTCGCTTTTACGGGACATCGATTACTACACCGGGTTCATCTTCGAGGGGTTCGCGCACGAGGTGGGGTTCGAGTTGTGCGGAGGCGGCCGCTACGATGCATTGCTGCCGCTCTTCGGATTCGACGCGGGCGCCGTCGGCTGGGCGCTCGCGGTCGAGCGTATCTTGATCGCGCTCGAACGCCGCCATAGCACGCAATTCGGCGCCGCCCCGGCCGTCGACGTGCTCGTAAGCGGTTCCGATCTCGTCGCCGCGCGCGAACGCGCAGCGGGGAAAATCGTGCGCATCGACTTCGATCGGCTCGCCGAACCGGAGCTGATCCGCGAGGCGCGGCGGCACCGCATCCCGCGAGTCGTCATCGCGCAGAACGGCAGCGTGCGCGAAGTAGCGGTAACGTGGTAAGGCCCGACGGCTCGGGCCTGACGGTCGCGATCCCCAAAGGCATGCTCTACCCGGCGTCGGCGCAGCGGCTGCGCGCCGCGGGTATCGACCTGCCGGCGGATCCGGGTCGCAAGCTCGCCGTCGTGACCGCGGACGGGACGCGGGTGCTGTTCTTACGGCCGACCGACGTGCCGTCGTACGTCGAATTCGGCGCGGCGGATTGCGGCATCGTCGGCGCGGACGTGCTCTGGGAGACCGAGCGCAGCGTGTGCGAACTCGCGGACCTGGGTTTCGGGGCCTGCCGGCTCGTCGTCGCCGGCCGCCGCAGCGACCGCTATCACGAAGGCGCGCAACTGCCGACGTTCCTGCGCGTCGCCTCGAAATTCGAGCGGAGCGCCGAGACGTTTTTCGCCGAGCGCGACGTCCCGGTGCAGATCATCAAACTGCACGGCTCGGTCGAACTCGCACCCGTGGTCGGGCTCGCGGACCTCATCGTCGATCTCGTCGCCACGGGGAAGACGCTGCGCGCGCACGACCTCGTCGTCGTGAACGAGATCGCGACGTCGACCGCGCGCTTCGTCGTGAACCCGGTGCGCTTCCGGGCGAAATACGCAGCGCTGACGGCGCTGCTCGAACGGCTCGATCTGCGCGTGCCGGCCTGAGCGCGCGCGCTCGGACCGGCACGCGTTACCGCTGCGTACTAGGCGCTGAGTTCGGTCGCGAGCGCCCGTAACGACGGCACGAAGAAGTACGCGGCGCCCGTCGGTACGACGAAGTCCGCAGGTTCGGTCAGCGTGCTGCGGGTGTTGCCGGTCGGGTAATTCGGCACCGGTTCGTCGGTCGTGCGCGGCCGGCTGCGATCGGCTTGCTGGCCGATGACCGGATCGAACCCGACGTTTACGGGCGTCCCGTCGCCGGGCCGATGCTTCACGAGGGCCGGGATCGCGGCCGATACGAAGCCCGGATTGTTCGCCCACGATTGCTGCACGAATTCGAACTGATTCACGATCGAAGTTTGGTAGCAAACAAACATGAGGCCGCGATCGTGTTCGCTCGTGTTCGCGAGGGTTTCGGCCGCCTCGACCTCCGGCCCGTAGGCGATGCCCGCGCGCATGATGCGGCGGACGTCGAGCGCGGCTCGCGGGATGTCGCGCCGCGGATTGGTTTTGCGGATGTGCGCGCCGAAGGGGCAGCGCCGTTGGGCCTGATCGTCGGCATAGTCGAAGTCGTCATTTTCTTCGGCGTCGGCACCGAGTTCGATATCGTCCTGAAGCGGCGTCAATTCCAGGGGCGCGCCGCTCTTCCAGCGGCCGAGGATGCGGCCGCCGAGGAGCACCGGATCCAGGCCGAGCGTGGCCGCCTGCGTCTGCAGATAATTCTCGAATTCCGGCACGAGCTGGCGCAAGCGGCGGAACACCATGAACGCGCCGTCGTTCATCCAAGCGAGCTTCGGCGTGGCTTGCGAACCGTAGCCGAACACGAAGAGCCCGGGATCGACGACGTCTTGTCCGGGAAGCGGTGCGGGGAGGTTCGCCACGGCGAGCGCCGGCTGCGAGATGCCGTCGGCGAAGCCGAAGTGTTCGTGGCCGCGTTCGAGGCCCGGCCGCACGTTCGCCGTCTCCGTATAAACCACGCCGATCGCGTCGCCGAGCAGCGCGAGGACGACGGCGGCTTCGTCGTCGACGTCGCGTCGCGTGCCGCCCGTCACGAGCAGCACGCCGTCGAGCGGCGCGAGGAAGGCCGGCAGCCAATTCGCCGGTTTCCCCGCCGCGTCGGCGGGATCGTGATTGGCGGCGGCGCGAGCGCTCGCGCCGGCGGCGAACGACGGATCGCCGAGATCGGCTCCGCCCGCGAGCTTACCGATACCGCTGCTCGTGAAGGCGACGTTCAAGCCCACGAGCGCTAGCGTCTCGTGCCGGTGTTCGCGTTTGCGCTGCGCGAGTTCCGCCGTGCGTTCGAGGACCGTCCGGCTCGTCGTTATGCGCTCGAGCACGCCGCCGCGCAGGTTCGACTTAAACTTGGCGACGTCGTTAATCGTGAAGAAGATGAATCGCTCGTAATTCTTTTGCAGGCCGAGCACGACATCGCCCTGGATGTCGTTGAGGTCGAGTGCCGGTACGGTGGCGGCGGTAGCCGCGCCGGGCGCCTTCGGTGGTGATTGAATCGCCATAAAATCCTCATTCGAAGCGGGCGCGGCGCGTACGACGGCACGGCTCGCGCACCCGAGATTCGGGTCGAGCCAACCGTACACAACGGCGCGTCCCGGAAGCGTCCGACCGCGGGCGCAGGCGCCGGGCGGAGCGGCGCGAGCGGAACAACGCGGGCCCGGCCGGTAAGAGAGCGCGGATGGACGCCACGCATCCGGGCCGCCTCGATCCCGCCGCGTCGCGCGCGGGCGACCCCCGTGCGATCGGCATC
>CAXUFI010000083.1:0-9335 GCA_964250245.1 uncultured bacterium | reverse complement strand
GGCATCGGAAGGCCCGCGTTGCGCTTTGGGCTCCCAGCGATCGCCGACTTTTTCAAACGAGTGTTTGACCGCCGCCCAGGCGGCGCGATGCGCCCGCGCCTCGTCGCCGTCGTAGGTGCGCTCCGCCGACGCGAGCGTCGCATCGTAGGTGTCCCGCGCTTTTTGCGGCGAGCGTGCGAGGGTCGACGGAAGCGTCTCCGCGACGGCTTTTTTCGGCATAGCGGGTGCGTACCCGGAACCGGCCTTTTGGTCCCGGCCGAAGGCAAGCCGCCTTCGCTCGCGTACCATAGGGGCGATGTCATCCCGCATTCTGCTTCGCGCGGTCCTTACCGCGTTTGCCCTGCCGTGTGTCGCGGCCGCAGCTCGTGCCCAGACTCCCGCGCCGCTCACCGTTTTCGTCGATGCGACGCAAGCTGCGCAGCACATCTATCACATCAAGGAAACGATCCCGGCGTCGCCCGGTCCGTTCACGTTCGTCTATCCGCAATGGATCCCGGGTTATCACGGGCCCGTGGGGCCGATCGAAGGCGTCGTCGCGTTGCACGTCTCGGCCGGCGGCGCGCCGCTCGAGTGGCGACGCGACCTCGTCGACATGTACGCGGTGCACACGGTGGTTCCGGCCGGCAGCGCGGCGCTCGAAGTCGATTTCGCCGTCGCCGGCGCGCCGTCGCACAACGGGCAGATCGAGCCCGTCAACACGTCCCAGCTCGCGCTGCTCGAATTCAGTAATTTCGTCGTCTATCCGCAAGGCGCGACGGCGGTGGGGACGCAGGTCGCCGCCAGCGTCAAGCTGCCGGCGGGCTGGACGTTCGGGACGGCGTTGCCGGTTGCGACGACGGCCGGCGACACCGTAACGTTCGCTCCGGCTTCCCTTTACACGCTCGTCGACTCGCCGGTCATTTCCGGCGCGCACGAACGCGCGTTTCCGCTCGGCGGCAAGCACGAACTCGACGTCGCGGCCGACAGCACGGCCGCCCTCGAATTGACGCCGAACTTTCTTACCGCCATGCGACACCTGGTGGCGGAAGCGCCCGCGCTGTACGGCGGCGAGCACTATCGCGATTACCACTTTCTGTTAACGCTGAGCGATCCGATCGGATTCGAAGGGATCGAGCATCACGAATCGAGCGATAATCGCGGCCCGGAAAAGTACGCCTCGGACGATCAGGTGTACCGCTTCGCCGCCGATCTGCTGCCGCACGAATACTCGCATTCGTGGAACGGCAAGTATCGCCGCCCGGCGGACCTCGCGGTACCGGATTACCAGCAGCCGGAACGGACCGATTTGCTCTGGGTGTACGAAGGGCTCAATCAGTATAACGGCGAGAAGCTGGCGACGCGCGCGCGCTTCATCGGCGTGCCGGATCAACTCGAGAATCTTGCGATCACGGCGGCGCGGATGGATCGCGAAACCGGTCGCGCGTGGCGGCCCGTCCGCGATACGGCCGACGGCGCTCCGTTTCTCTACCAAGCCCCGGGCCAGTACTACTCGCTTCGCCGCAGCGCCGGCGACTTCTATGCCGAAGGCGACCTCATCTGGCTCGACGCCGACGTGACGATCCGGCGCTTAACGAAGAATGCGAAGTCGCTCGACGACTTCTGCAAACTGTGGGGCGCCGGCACCGATCGCGGCGTGCCGCACGTGCGGCCGTACGATGAGGCCGAGGTTTACGCCTTGCTCGGCCGCGTCGTCCCCTACGACTGGGCCGGCTTCTTTCACGCTCGTATCGCGGAGATCTCGCGTCACGCGCCGCTCGGCGGCCTGACCGGCGGCGGCTACCGGCTGGTGTACTCGGATCGTCCCAACGAGATGCTCAAAGGCCAGGACAAGCTCGAGAAAAGCCTCGATGAGAGCTTTTCGCTCGGGATGACGATTTCGACCGACGATGAGAACGCGGGCGAAATCCGCGACGTGTCGACCGATTCCGCCGCGTTCGGCGCCGGCGTCGCGCCGGGTATGCGTCTCATCGCGGTCGACGGCCGCAAGTATTCCGAAGATACGCTGCACGCGGCGTTGCGGGCCCATAAGGGCTCGAGCGTCCCGCTGCAGCTGATCGTCGCCAATAACGATTTTTATACGGTCGTCTCCGTACCGGCGAGCGCGGGTGAGGTCTACCCGCACCTCGTGCGCGAAGCCGGTAGGCCCGACGTGCTGTCGGCGATCTACGCGCCGAAAACGTTCGTAGCGCCGCCGCCGCGGCCAATGCACGAGGACGACTAACGCGCCGTTCTCCGCAGCCGCGCGCCGCATTCGTCGATGATGACGTACATCGCGGGTACGACGAGCAGGTTGAGGACCGTCGAGACGAGCATGCCGCCGACGACGGCGGTGCCCAGGGAGTGACGGCTCGCGGAGCCCGCTCCGCTTGCGAACACGAGCGGCAGGAGCCCCGCGATGAAGGCGACCGACGTCATGAGAATCGGCCGTAATCGCGTTTGCGAAGCCGCGATCGCGGCTTCGCTCGGCGACTTACCCTCTGCTCGCCGTTGGATCGCGAACTCGACGATGGTTCGTACCGGTCGGCGACGTTTCGAGCGCCGCGAATCGGGACGCGGAGATCAACGAGCGCGAGAGCAACGTAAGCGCGCTCAACGGGGTACTTTGCAAACATGAGCACGAATTACACGACACCTCGAGCGCTCGGCGGCACGATCACGATCGGCGGCGATCTCACCGTCAACCGGCTCGGTTTCGGTGCCATGCGGGTTACGGGCGAAGGCATTTGGGGGCCGCCCGCAGATCGCGCGGGCGCCGTGCGGCTGATCCGGCACGTCGTCGAGAGCGGCGTTAACTTTATCGATACGGCCGACTCCTACGGTCCGTACGTCAGCGAAGAGATCATCGCGGAGGCGCTCGCGCCGTATGCCGCCGGCGTCGTCATCGCAACGAAAGCCGGCCTGACGCGCACCGGCCCGGGAGAGTGGCCGATCGACGCGCGACCCGAACGTCTGCGCGATTGCTTAGAAGGCAGTTTGCGACGGCTCAAGCTCGAGCGGATCGATCTCTATCAGCTGCATCGCTTCGATCCGAAGGTCCCGGTCGAAGAATCGCTCGGCGCGCTGAGCGATTTGCAGCGCGAGGGCAAGATCCGGCACATCGGCGTATCGGAAACGTCGGTCGAGGAGTACGAACGGGCGAAGAAATCGGCGACCATCGTCTCGGTGCAGAATCTGTTCAACGTGCAGGATCGTAGCGCGCAGGACGTGTTGCAGGCTTGCGAACGCGACGGCGTAGCCTTCCTGCCGTGGTTCCCGCTCGGCGGCAAGGGCGCGCCCAAGCACGAAGCGCTCGAACGAATCGCGAACCGGACGAACGCAACGGTCACGCAAATCGCGCTGGCGTGGCTGCTCGCACGGTCACCGAATATCTTGCCGATCCCCGGTACGTCTTCACTCGCGCATTTCGATGAGAACGTCGCCGCCGCCGGCCTAACGCTTTCCGCAGACGACTTGGCGGAACTCGCCTAGGCGCGAGCGACCACGGTCACGGATACGGAGCGAAACGGCGATCCGTGTACCGGCAACGGCGGCGCATCTTGGGCTGTGCTCATCGACGAAGTCGACGTTTCTAAGCTACCTCCGCCCTGCCCGCGCGGCGGCCGTTGAGTTCCGCCTCGACGATCGAGCGTATATTCGGGGATGGAGACGCCGCGTGTATCAGCCAATGCAAATAATCGCTCGGGATTTCGGCGAGGGGCGTATTCCGGTAGCGCCCGAAGGGCAGCGTCGACGAGCGACGCGGAGCGCGCGGCGCCATCTGCGCGATCAGCAGCGGCATGTCGTCGGGGCCGCCGGCTGCAAGAAAGCGTTGCAGACAGGCGTCGAACACGAGACTCGTTACGAGTGCGTCGCCGAGCGCGCGATGGGTCACGACGTTCGCCAGCGCCGGATCGCGAATACCGAGATGATAGCGCAGAACCTGGTTCTTGTAATTCGGAGCCTCCGGCAACAATCGCTGCGCGAGCCGCATCGCGCAGACGGCGGGCCGCGCCCGTAAGAACGGCAAGAAATCGAGATCGAAAGAAGCGTTGTGGGCGACGATCACGGCGTCCGCAACGAACGCCGTGAGCCACGGTGCGAGCGCTCGGATGGTGGGTGCGCCGCGCACGCTCTCGTCGGTGAGGTGATGGACCGCCGAGGCCGTGGCGGGGATCGGGCATTCGGGATCGACGAGGCTGGTCAGCGTATCGAGGCGCCGGCCGCCGCGCGCGATCACGCAAGCAACCTCGACGACGCGGTCGCGTTGCGGATTCAAGCCCGTCGTTTCGACGTCTATGAAAGCGAATGTGGTATCGCGATACGTTGTCGGATGGGGTGCCATACCCCGACGATAGGCGCGTGCTGTGCCAAGAGCGTGGCACGCGCCGCTCGGTGAGGTGCGTCCGTGCCGTCGGGGCCGCCTCGGGCACGGATGAGTGAATCGCTCGCCGCCGGCGTCTTCTACCTCGGCGTCGGCGGGGGTTCGGGCGGGCGGCCGGGCGCCCCGCCCCACCCGCATCGAACGCCGCCGCGGGGCCGCCCGGCTCGGGATCGGACTCGTCGCTTGCGGCCTTACCGCCGTAACGATCGCCGTCGTCGTGTTCGCGCACGGCCCGCGCGGAATGCTGCCCTTCTAGGCAGGGGCAGCGCGGTCCGTCGCCCGCTCTCAGGCGCGGACGAAGGCGTGCCGATAGCAAACGTACGCCGTTCGATGCTCGCCCGAGCGCGGCTCGCCGCTACCGGCGTACGGTAGAAGCAGATGGGAGCAACGCCGCGTGGGGACCGTCCGGACGAGTGTGAGCGATCCTTTGCGGATCGACTACGTGGCCGTGCCCGGTTTGCAGGGACGCATCGGCATGACGATGCTGCCGGGCCGTTCGCGGGGCGTCTCTTTTTACGGTAACGACTGGCGCCGCGATCTGCAAACCGATCTCGACGCCATCCGCACGAACGAACCGTCGTTACTCATCACCCTCAACGAGCCGTACGAGTTCGGGCTCTTCGGCGTGCCGGATTTCGCCACGGCCTTAGTCGCGAGCGGCTTGCCGTGGCGCCATCTTCCGATCGCGGACGCAGGCGTACCCGACGCGGCGTTCGAGCGTGCGTGGCTCGAGGTGGGCACCGAAGCCCGTGCTCTCCTGCGCGCCGGAGCGACCGTGATCGTGCATTGCCGTGCGGGTCTGGGCCGCACGGGGATGATCGCGGCGCGGCTGCTGGTCGAACTGGGTCAGGCTCCGGGCGAAGCGATCGCCGCGGTCCGGAAGGCGCGGCCGAATACGATCGAGACCGGTGAACAGTTACGGTACGTGCGAGCGCTCGGGCCGGTATGATGCGCGGCGAACGGGTCCTCGGGGCGCTGTGGGGCGCGGCGATCGGCGACGCGCTCGGGGCCGCGTTCGAATTCGTGCCGAGTTCGGCCATCGAGTCGCACCTAGGCGAAGCGTTCGCGCGCGAATACCGGACCGCTATCCCGGGGTCGCTGCTGTCCGGGCACGCGGCGGGCGTGCCGACCGACGATACGGCGATGGCGCTCTCCGTAGCGATGACGATCGTCGAGACCGGGGAGCCGACCGCCGCCGATTTCGCCGAGCGCTTCCTCGCCGATTTGCGTCCCGGAGCCGGCATGACGGCCGATCTGTTCTGGGACGGCGGCCCCGGCGGCGCGACGACCAAAGCGCTGCGCAGCCTGCGTTGCGGCGCGGACCCCGCGACCTGCGGTACGGCCGACGCGGGCGGAAACGGCGCGGCAATGCGAGCCCACCCGGTCGGTTTTCTGCGCAGTCGCGAAGCGGTGCTGGCGCTGGCCGCGGTTCAAGCTCGCGTCACGCACGGCCATCCCGCCGCGGTCGCCGCCGCGCAAGCCGTTGCCGTCCTCGTGCACGACGCGATCGAAGATCGCTCGGCCTCGGCCGCGTGCCCCGAGGGCATCGCGGACGCCGCGTTTCGCGAGACCTGGCAGGCGTTCCACGCGCACGTGATTCCCGTCGAGGGTCGTCTGCCCGCGAAGCTGCGCGATGTGGAAATGAGCGGTTGGGAGACGGTCGCCGCGGCGCACGCCATCACACTCTGTTTTCCGAACGACCCGGCCGACGCGATCTACGCGGCGGCGGCGTCGGGCAGAGACACGGATACGGTCGCGACGATCGCGGGCGCCATCGTCGGCGCGCGGCTGGGCATCGCCGGCCTTCGCGCGAGTCTACGGGAACGGCTGCTGGCGAGCCCCGCGATCGATACCGTTACCGCGGCGCTCTCGAGCGCCATCCGCTGTGGAACGCTCGGCTAGCTTCGCGTCCGGCGCGAGCGCCGCTTAGCCGTCATACGCCGCGGCGATTTTGCTCACCGTGGCGCGCGCTTGCTCCACCGCCGCCGGCGGCGCCGTTATCCGCGCGTCGGGACCGAAGCCGAGCGACCAGCGCGCGACTTCGCCCACGTCGGAAACAGTAAACGTCATCGCCACGCGTCCGTCGCTCAGCTTTTCGATCCGTTGCCCGGCTTGCCAGATCCGCGCGGCCGCGGAGGCGGCGACGTTGGGCGAAAGCTCGACGGTGACGTCCATCCGTTTCCCCGAGCCTTTCATAAAACCGATGACGTCCTCCGAGGCGTATTCGGCGGGCATGACGCGCGCCGTCGTACACGTGCCGGCTCGAGCGGGTTTGGAGCGGAAGCGATCGATGGCGAATACGCGCCAGCCCTTACTGCCCCGATCGTATCCGATTAAATAGAACATTCCCGACCGCAGCGCGATGCGGTACGGCTCGACGACTCGTTCCCGCTCGAGCGAGCCGTTTCGCTCGGGATAGCGAAAACGCACGGCGGCGCGGCCGGCCGGCGAGGATTGTGCTTCCCGCAGCGTCTCGCAAATATCGGCCACGGCCGTTCCTTCGCTCAGCTTCGGATTGGCCATGAAGAAGAATTCGTCGGCCGCGAGCTTCGAGGGCGGACCGGCGGCGAGTTCGCGAACGATCGGCTCGCCGAGTGCGCGCGCGATCGTCGCGGTCAGCCGTTCGACGCGCTCGGCGCCGCGGTTCAGATTTCTCGTCTTGCCGTCTTGCGATAGGAGCACGACGAATTCGTTTTCCTGAATCTTCGATATCTCGAAGCCGGCGAAGACGCCGATCTTCCGGAGCTGTTGCAGATCGCGTTGGAAGCTGCGGTAATTACGCGCGTATTGCTCGGCGTACGCCGCGAACGTGATGCGCCGCTGCCGCAGCAACTCCACGATCATCGCAACTTTTCGCACGACGCTCTCGGTCGCTTCGTTACTCGACTTGCGCGGCTTCTGCGAAGCGAACGGACGCATCGGCCGCACGTTGCTCATCGCGATCCCTTCTGCGCGAGCGATTGCGCGTCTTTCACGGTTCGCTCGAAGTCCGTGCCAAACGGGCGGCATCTGCAGCGCGTACGCTATCGGCATGCAAGACGGCTATATGCGCCGGGCGCTCTCGCCCGATCGATCCTCCGTAACGACGGCTCGGAGTTACGCCCGGGCGCGGTCGAGGCTGCGCCGGTCGTTCGCCGGTGAAGCATCCTGTAGTTTGCCTCGGCGACGCGCCGATAATCTCTTTATGGTATTTTCGAGCGACGCCGGCGACGATCTACGTAAAATATTGGTAAAGCCGGCGCGCGCGCGGGACTATAACGCCGGTCAGACGACGCCGAGCCGCTTGCGCCGCTATATCCTCGAACGCTTGGGAGTCACGGCGTTCCGCTAACGGCGCCCGCGTAGACGGCCGTTCGAGCGCGCGACGGGCTCGAGAGCAGGCTGCGTTTGTGCGCCCCCGTCCGGGTAAGGCAGCCAGATGCGCCCACAGCCCGCGGAAACGTTCAGTCCGGCCCCGATCACGCTGCGCATCAACGGTCGCGAGCGCCAACTCTCGCTC
Organism: uncultured bacterium; assembly: GCA_964250245.1. Taxonomy (GTDB): domain Bacteria; phylum Vulcanimicrobiota; class Vulcanimicrobiia; order Vulcanimicrobiales; family Vulcanimicrobiaceae; genus CAXTIY01. The sequence goes on along the minus strand of CAXUFI010000083.1, from coordinate 1,476 downwards.
GAGCCCCGCGTTACGTTACTCGATGCGTTGCGCGAGCGTCTCGGCTTACCCGGGGCGAAGAAGGGCTGCGACCACGGCCAATGCGGTGCGTGCACCGTCCATGTCGACGGCCGCAGCACCCTCGCCTGTTTGACGCTCGCGGTCGCCGTGGAAGGCCGCGACGTCACGACGATCGAGGGACTCGGCGAGGGCGGCGAGCTTCACCCCGTGCAACGGGCCTTCGTCGACTGCGACGCGTTGCAGTGCGGATATTGTACGCCCGGGCAAATTATGTCGGCGGTGGCGTGCATCGCGGAGGGGCGAGCGACGGATGAAGCGGCGATCGCCGAAGCGATGAGCGGCAATCTGTGCCGCTGCGGCGCCTACCCGATGATCCGCGAGGCGGTGCGTCGTGCGGCCGTTTAACTATCACCGTGCCGTCGATGTCGCGGACGCGCTCGCGGCGGGTCAGGCGGGCGCGTCGTACTACGCGGGCGGCACGACCCTGATCGATTTAATGAAGCTCGACGTCATGCGGCCGCAGAGACTCGTCGATATCAATGGCCTGCCGCTGTCCACGATCGAACTCGGCGTCGACGGCACGCTACGCCTCGGCGCACTGTCGCGGATGAGCGACGCGGCCGGCGACGCGACCGTGCGCCGGGTGGCGCCCGCCGTTGCCGAAGCACTCGCCGCGAGTGCGTCGGGACAATTGCGGAACATGGCCACGCTCGGCGGAAACATTCTGCAGCGGACGCGTTGTTTTTATTTTCGCGACGTCGCTGCCTCGTGTAACAAGCGCGTGCCGGGGTCGGGCTGCGATGCGCTGCGCGGCGATAACGAAGATCACGCGGTCCTCGGCACGAGCGAGGCGTGCATCGCGACGAACGCATCGGACTTCGCCGTCCCGCTGGCGGCTTTCGACGCGGTTATTCGCGTGCATGACGGCGGACGCATCCGGGCGATACCCGCGGCGACGTTCTGGCTCGAGCCCGGCGCGACGCCGGCGCGCGAGACCTCGCTCGAAGCGGGCGAACTGGTCCTAAGTATCGATATTCCGAGCTCGGCGGCCGCCGCTCGTTCGACGTACGTCAAGGTGCGGGAACGCGCGTCGTATGCGTTCGCCCTCGTCTCTTGTGCCGCGGGCGTAGCCCTCGGCGGCGACGGAATGATGGCCGACGTGCGGATCGCGCTCGGCGGCGTCGGCACGGTGCCGTGGCGGGCCGAGGCGGCGGAAGACCTGTTGCGCGGGCAACGGCCCGGCGCCGCTCTCTTCGCGAAGGCAGCGAAAGCGGCGTTCGCCGGCGCCCGGGCCACGCGCGCCAACGCCCATAAAATCGATCTCGGTGTCCGCACGATCGTGCGGGCGCTCGAAACGATAACGTCGTGATCGGCGACGTCGTATCGGCTCGCGCCCCCGTCGATGCGGGGGCCAAGGGGACGGGCAGCGCGCGGTTTACCGCGGCGCCTGAGGTCGAGGGGGGGGGTTGAGGTGTG
>CAXUFI010000082.1:0-9352 GCA_964250245.1 uncultured bacterium | reverse complement strand
GCTGCGCGTCGCCGCGAGCCTCGCGTACCTCGTCCCCGCGGCGCTGTTCGCCACGGCCGTCGCCGTCGCGCACGCGGGAACGGCCGGCGCGGCACTCGCGTTCGTCATCGGGCTCGGCTTGCAGAGTTGGCTCGTCATCGAACTCGTCGCGCTGCGCTTCACCGAATACGGCGCGACGCTGCGCACGATCTCGCGCACGACGTAACGTAGGCGGGCCGGACGCGGTGCCGGTGTGGCTGGTCGAACTCGGACACGAACGTTCAGTCCGACCTCCGGAAGCAGTCCCGTCCGGGAAGACGTACGCGACGCGTCGGCGACGTGCGTCGATTCCTTTTGGCCGACGCATCCTAGCTCTTCCCGATACCCGGCAGGGCCGGCCACGTCGAGCGGTAGGTACGTTGTTTCATCTCTCGCTGCGGACGTCGTGCACGCTCAGTCGCAGCCTGCTTCCTTTACGCCTGCCGGTAATTTCGCTTATACGAATTTTCCTGGAAGCGGCGTTGTAATCGTAACGGTTCGCAACGGCAAGCTCATCGTCGGCTACTACCGATACTACGATCCTGGCGACATTTCCATCGGATGCTACGAGGAGCAGTACTACCTGGAAACGGCTACGACATTCGCTGGATCCGCAACTAGAACGGGATGTCCCGGCTGAATCGGCGCCTCGACACGGTGGAACTCGTCTTCTCCCCGGTTATCACCCAACGCCGGAGGCGAGGGCGATTCGCAGCGGTGCTCCGGTCGCGTTCGCGACCTCTTCGGCGCTGACGCCCGGCGCGCACTCGCGCAGCACGAGCCCCTCGGGCTCGACGTCGATCACCGCGAGGTCGGTGATGATCCGGTCGACGACGCCGGCCCCCGTCAGCGGCAGCGTGCAACGCTCGAGAATCTTGTGCGCCCCGTCTTTCGCCACGTGCTCCATCATGACGATGACGCGCTTCGCCCCGTGCACGAGGTCCATCGCGCCGCCCATGCCTTTTATGAGCTTGCCGGGGATCGTCCAATTGGCGAGATCGCCGCTCGCGGCCACTTGCATCGCGCCGAGCACGGCGAGGTCGATGTGACCGCCGCGGATCATCCCGAACGAGTCCGCCGAATCGAAGAACGCCGCCCCGCGCAGCACGGTGACCGTCTCTTTGCCGGCGTTGATGAGGTCGGGATCTTCGTCGCCTTCGTACGGATAGGGCCCCATGCCGAGGATTCCGTTTTCGCTCTGCAAGACGACGGTGATCGCCGGATCGATATAATTGGGCACGAGCGTCGGGAGGCCGATCCCGAGGTTGACGTATTGCCCGTCGCTCAGCTCGCGGGCGACGCGCTGCGCCAACGCCTCCCGCGATCGAGCCACTACTGGCCGCGCGCTCGCGTCGTCACGCGTTCGATCCGTTTCTCGCCCGGTCCGACAACCACCACGCGTTGCACGAAGATGCCGGGCGTGTGGACGTCTTGCGGCGCGATGTCGCCCGGCGCTACGAGCCGCTCGACCTCGGCGATCGTGATCTTGCCCGCCATCGCGCACAACGGGTTAAAATTGCGCGTCGACTTATCGTAAACGAGATTCCCGTGGCGGTCGCCGGCGCTCGCGCGCACGAACGCGTAATCGCACACGATGCCTTCTTCGAGGACGTAGTCGCGCTCGTTGAAGCGGCGCGTCTCTTTCTTCGGCGACGCGACTGCGACCGAACCATCGCGAGCGTACCGCCAGGGCAGGCCGCCGGCGGCGACTTGCGTACCGACGCCGGCCGGCGTATAGAACCCCGGGATGCCGCAGCCGCCGGCTCGCAGGCGCTCGGCGAGCGTGCCCTGCGGCACGAGTTCGACCTCGAGTTCGCCCGATAAGTATTGGCGCGCGAACTCACGGTTCTCGCCGACGTAAGAGCCGGTCGTGCGCCGGATCCGTTTGGCCGAGAGCAGGGCTCCGAGACCCCAACCGTCGACGCCGCAGTTGTTCGACACGGTGACGAGTTGCGTCGCTCCCTGTTCGAGCAGCGCGACGATCAAGCGCTCCGGTATGCCGCAGAGTCCGAAGCCGCCGACCGCGAGCGACGCGCCGTGGGGAACGTCGGCGACGGCGGCCGCGGCCGACGCCCACACCTTGTCCATCGTGCCCTAGTTAGGGTCGGACCGCGCGCAAATCCTCGCCCGGCGACGCCGTGAGGGCGTCCGCGCAGGGTCGCCCCCGAGCGCGCGAGGAAGGCCGCCTCTCATGCTCGGCTCAGGTAACGCGGGTACAGCCTCCGGCAGATGATCGGCGCGCAGACGCTTCCCAAAGTGGCCCTCTCGCGGGCGCACTGGATACGGCTCGTCTCCGTAGGCGCGTTCGTCGTGCTCGCGGTCGGCCGCGTTATCCCCGACGGCGTCCGGCTGGTCTATCCGCTGCATTTCTTCGGCTATGTCACGAACGGCGACGCGGTCGTGGTGCGGGCGAGCGCGCAGCCGCCGAAGGGCGCCGACCGGATCGCGCTCGGCGACCGCGTGCGGATCGACCGGATCAAGCCGTTCGATCGGAAGCCGGGTCTCGCCGGCGCCTCCTACACGTACGATAATCCCGAGCGCCGGCTACCCGTCGAGCGCGCCGGCAAGGTGCGCGAGCTGCACCTCATCGGCGAGACCGAAACGATGGCGAGCCGCATTATGACGGCTCTGCGCATCTTGCTGTGCCTGCTCGTCGCCACGCTCGGAGCGATCCTCTACCTCATCAAGCCGGGCTACGCGACCGCCGCCATCTTTTTCTACTGCATCGGCGGGACGTTCCCGGCGACGTATTCCGAACTCGCCATCCCGTATCCATGGCGGCAAATCCCCGAAGCGATCGGGATGGTGCTCGACGGCGCCTCCGATGCGGCGCTGCTGTTATTCGCGTTCTGCCTGCTCGTCGAAGACGAACGCCGCCAGCGCGCGTTCGCCCGGTTCACGGTGGCGCTCGGTCTCACGCTCGGTGCGACGTACGCGTATGCGGACTGGGCGCTGACCTACGCCGCGCGACCCGCGCAGCGGCTGGACGACGTGTATGCGCGGCTATCGGATCTGCTCGTCGGCCTGACGATCCTCGTCTTCGTCCTGGCTTTCGCCCGCGCGCACGATACGCACCGGCAACGCATCGGCTGGACGATCGTCGCGTTCGCGTTTGCCGGCGCGGCCCGGCTCGCCTCGGACACCTTCTATCCCAGCCGCATCGGCCCGTGGGAGAACGGTCTTCTGCTCGCGGCGACGCCGCTGCCGATCGTCGTGGTCTGGATCGCGGTCGTCCGGCAGCGCTTCTTCAACGTCGACTTCGTCGCGCACCGCGCGGTCGTGTTCGTCGCCCTGGGCGCCGGGATCATCGGCATCATCACCTTGCTCGAAGAGCTCGGCACGTACGTCTTCTACATGAATACGGACCTCGCTTACGGGATCGTCATCATCTTCTCGATGGTCGTCGGTGCGGCGAGCGGCAAGATTCGCATGGTCGTGCAGGCGCTCGTCGACCGCTTCATCTTCCGCAATCGCCACTTCCAGCGTGAAGCGCTCGAGATCATCGGCGGCTACATCTTGGAAGCCGAGCATATCGAGGACGTCTACCGCGCGCTCCTCGAAGACGCGACCCACGCGCTCAAGCTGTCGTTCGCCGGCGTCATGACGCGCCGCCCCGACGACGGTTACGAATTAACGCGGGGCTACGAATGGCCGGCCGACGTCGCGACCTCGCTGCCGCGAACGGACCGGCTGACGCAGCACATCACGCGCTCGCGCGGCGCGCTCACGTTCTCCGGAAAAGAGTCGCGGCTCATCCGCCGCGCCTTCCCGAACGAGCGGCTCACCTTCGCGGCGCCGCTCTTCTTCGACCGCACCGTCAGCGCGATCGTGGTCTACGGTCATAGCGTGACCGGCCTCGATCTCGATTCCGAGGAACGCGACCAGCTCGTCCGCCTCGTCTCGCACGCCTCCATCGCGCTGCATCAAATCGAACTCGCGCGGTATCGCGCGCTCGAGAAAGAGGCTCGGCCCGAGGCCGTCGAGAGCGTCCCGCAGCCTTAGGCCGCCGTCAGCGCAGCGGCGGCCCGCTAATGACCGACGCCCTGATAACGATTGAGGCCCGCGCGCCAAAAGGCGTAGGCGAGCGTTACGAAGAGCGCGCCGATCAGCGGCGTCAACAGGCCGACCGCGGGCGGCAGCGCGAGCGCGCTATCGGATTTATCGAGAAAGTAGGTCGCCGGGAAGTAATTCATAAAGGCGAACGGCAGCACGAACGTGAGCAAGAGCCGCACGCCGCGCGAGTAGATGCCGATCGGGTAGCGCGTGAACTCGCTCTCGAGTTGCAGCACGATCCAGCGCAAGGCGTCGACGCGAACGAACCAAAAGGCGACCGTCGCGATTATGAGATTGATACCGAGATCGATCAGCGCCCCGCCCGCGACGACGAGCGGCACGAACGCGACGAACGCCGCATCGATCCGGACGTGCGCGTACAGCGTCGCGCCGATGAAATAGGTTAGACCGAGCAGCAACTCGTCGGGAAAGATCTGACCGGGCGTCGCGATCACTTGAAAGAGCGCGTCGAGCGGACGGACGAGCACGCGGTCGAACTCGCCCTCGCGAATGCGCTCCGGGATATCGCCGACGCTGGAAAACAGCGTGTTGTGGACGGCGTGGCCGAGCATCCATAGGCCGTATAAAAACGCCATGTCGCGAAAGTCCCAGCCGTTGAGCGACGGAAACGTTCTCAACACGATATAGAGCGCGGCGACGGCCGCGCCGTGGTACACGAGCGTGAAGATCGACCACAGGATGAAATTCTCGCGGTACTCGAGCGTGGTCAGCGCGTTGATGCGCCAGTACTGCCGGTACATGCGAACCATGCGGCGTACGGCAGACGAACGCGCGTCCCTCGCGGACTTCACCCGCCTTGCACGACGACGCGCCGGGCCCCGGCCCGCCACACCAGGCACGAGACGACGGCGAGCACCGCGAGCCAGAGCACTTGCAAGCCGATCGCCGCCGGATAGCGGTCGGGCGGGATCACGCCGACGTAGATCAACAGCGGCGTCGAGAACATCGCCGCGAACGGCAAGGCGAAGATGGCGTTGGCCAGGCCCGGCGGGAAGAATACGAGCGGTACGATTTCTCCGCCGAGAAAATCCGTTAACCAGGTGAAGATCAGCTGCATCGCCGCGATTTCGAGCGTCCAGAACGCGACGCAATTCAAGATGAAGTTGATGCAAAACCCGACGAAGTAGCCGAGCACGAAGCTGAGGCCGAAGGCCGCGAGCACCCCCGGTGCCGGTACGTCGACGTGCACGACGAGCAACGCGAACGCGAGCGACGGAACGATGAGCGCCGCGTGAAAGAGCACCTCGCCCGTCCCGTCGGCAAAGAAATAAAACGGCACGACGATCGGCTTCATGAAATCCGTAGCGATGCTGCCGTCGTGCAGCTTCTCGTAGATCGCTCGCGTCTGATCGATGTCGAGCACGAGGCCCATGAGCAGCGCGACCGTCGAGTACGACACGATGGCGTGCAGCGGGAGTCCGCGCGGTGCCGCGTTGTGAGCGTATAGCGCGGTCCAGACCATGCGCAGCAGATAGACGCGCACCACGACCGAAGCGACGCTCGTAAAGACGTCGAAGCGGTACGTCGCTTCCCGCGCCATCGCGCGCTTGGCGAATTCGACGTACGGCTCGAGGCGAAACGGTCGCCGGACCGCGATCAAGCGCGCGGCAACGTCGGCACGCGCGAGTAGCCTTCGACGTAGATGCGGCGGACGATCGCGTCGATGTCGGGCTCGACGATGGCGACGTCGCTGATCCGGCAGACTTCCGTCACGCGGCGAATCATCGTCTCGGCCGTCACTTCGCGCCGGTTGAAGCGGTAGCGCACGATGTTCGCCTCGCGCGAGTCGATGATCGCGCCGGCTACATCGACGTCCTCGCACGACTCGGCGAGCGTCACCACGAGGGTCCGGTACGTTCCGTACTCCTCGCGCAGCCGCTCGAGCGCGCCGTCGTAAATGACCGTGCCGTCGTCGATGAGCACGACGCGCTTCGTCAGCCGCTCGACGTCCGCGAGGTCGTGCGTCGTTAAGATCACCGTCGTGCCGCGTTCGCGATTGACGCGTTCGATGAACAGCCGGATCGCCTCCTTGGCGACCACGTCGAGCCCGATCGTCGGCTCGTCGAGATAGACGATCTGCGGATCGTGCAACATCGCGCCCGCAAAATCGCCGCGCATCCGCTCGCCGAGCGAGAGTTGCCGGACGGGCGTCCCCATGAACCGCTCGAGATCGAGAATCTCGGCGAAGTGCCGCATGTTCTGCAGATAGCGTTCGCGCGGCACATCGTAAATCGAGCGCAACAATTCGAACGATTCCCGCAGCGGCAGATCCCAGTAGAGTTGGCTGCGCTGGCCGAAGACGACGCCGATATTCTGCGCGTTCGCCTGCCGATTCTCGTACGGCACGAGGCCGGCCACGCGCAACGAACCAGACGTCGGCACGAGGATGCCCGTGAGCATCTTGATCGTGGTCGACTTGCCGGCGCCGTTGGGCCCGAGATAACCGACGAGTTCGCCCGGTTCCAGGCTGAAACTGACGCCGTCGACGGCGACCTTCTCCTCGTACTCCCGTGCGAAGAGCGCCGCCAGTGCCCCGGAAAGCCCCGGCCGCCGCCGGATCGAGCGAAAGACCTTCCGCAAGGCGACGCTTTGAATGATCGGCATCTACGGCAACTCAGTTCCACGGCCCGAAACCCCGTCCCGTTCCGCTCCGCCTGCGGCCAAGGAGTTTCTACGGCACGGAACTTGAGAGCCCCCGGCTACGTTGTTTGAAGCAACGGCGTCGAGAGCACGCCGAATTGCTTACGAAGGTGAGGGGGTGAGTTTCAATGGCAGCCAAGAAGAAAGCGAAGAAGATGTCCAAACCGAAAAAGAAGTAAGCTTCCCGTTTCGAAACCGTCCTCCTAATACATTTTAAGACGGGCGTGGCCGCGACGGCTGCGTCCTTTTTTTATCCTTCAGCCGCCGACGGCGATCGCGGTGCGGCCGAAGAGAGCCGGCACGAAGTGACCGGCCGCCCACGAGATCGCGAAGACGGCGGCTCCGAACGCGACGATCTCGCAGCCTTTCACGACCGGATTGCGAGCGCTCAGCCGGCCCGCGAAATAGCCGATGCCGAACAGCACGACGACCGCGAGCCCGAGGCCGATCCACATCGCCGCCACGATCGAGACGCCGAAGAGATACGGTACGACCGGGAAGGCGGCGCCGACGGCAAACGAGCCCGCCATCGCGAAGGCGGCGCGCAAGCCGCCGCTCTCGGCCTCGCGCAAGTCGATGCCGAACTCGTCCCGCACCATCTCGTGCAGCCAGATGTCGGGGTTCTTCTCCAAGCGCCGCACGATCATGAGCGCTTCGTCATCGGAGAACCCCTTGAGCCGGTAATAAGCGACTTGTTCTTCGAACTCTTCTTGCGGCAATTCGACCATCTCGCGCCGTTCGAAATCGATGGCGTTCGCAACGACTTCGCGCTCCGATTTACCGCCTAAATATTCGCCGACGCCCATCGAGATGGCGCCGACCAGGAGCGACAGGAAGCCCGTCAGGAGGATCGCCGCGCGGTCGGGCGCCGCGCTGCTGAAACCCGTGACGATGCCGAGCGTCGTCAGGATGCCGTCTTGCGCTCCGAAGACGATCTCGCGGATGCTGCGCTGGTTCTCGAGCCGTTGCCGCTCGGGAGTATCGGGGATCCTCGCCGCGTGCTTGCCGTGGTCGGCGACCGAGACCACGCGATTGTCCGTGTCGATCGCTAGGGAATTACGCTGCTGCGGCATACTCCGGGCCTTGCGGCCGTCTGCGGGGCAGGCCTTCCTCAACCCTATGCTAGGCCGGCCTGACGGAGCCGCTTGCGGCATCGCGAATGGTGGAGCGGCATGGCCGGTGATTTCGACGAGCCCAATCCCAACCCGATCGTGGCGCTCGCGATGCGCATCCGCGGCCGCAAGGACGTCGGCGCGGCGATCGATTCGGGGACGCCCGCGGGCGAACGGCCCGGCGATGCCGATTGTTCCGCCTCGCTCGCGGCGTTCGCGGCGGCCTTGGCCACGGGCGCGAAGCGGCTCAACTCGATTCTCGGTAAGCAGGCGATGACGTTCGTCCGGCTCGAACGGCCGCTGCGCGTGCGGCTTCGCTTCGCCGAGAAGCGCGTCAGCCTGGACGTCGACGAACCGCGTCAGCTCGTTATCGTGCGCGGACTCGAACTCGACGGCGAGTACCAGTTCGACACGGGCAGCGCGACGCCGGCGCTCATCAACCTCTCGGTGCTCTCCACCAGCGCGGGCTACGGCGAAGCGCTGACGCCCAATACGCTGCTCAAAGCGATTTCTGCGGACGCGGCGCTGCCGCGGCCCGCGCACCTCGACGCTTTGGGACCGATCCCGCTCTAGCCGCTTTCGCGCGCAGCAGCGCGCGCGCTACGAGCGGGAAACTGGGACACAGCTCCGTGACCGGGCAACGCCCGCAGAGCGGCGTCGGCGCTTTGCAAATCGTGCGGCCGTGCAGGATGAGCCAGTGATGGGCGTGGCGCTGCTTCTCCGCAGGGACGAGGTTGACGACGTCGTCCTCGACCTGACGCGGCGTCTTCCCGAGCGAGAGCCCGAGGCGGTGCGCGACGCGGAAGACGTGCGTGTCGACCGCGAAGGCGGCCTCCTCGAAGGCGACGGCGATGACGACGCTCGCGGTCTTACGTCCGACGCCCGGCAAGGCTTCCAACTGCTCGCGCTCGCGCGGCACCTCGCCGCCGTATTCGGTCGCGATCGCGCGCGCCGCGGCCACGATATTCTTCGCCTTCATGCGGAAGAAGCCGCACGCCTTGATGATCGTCTCGACGGCGGCCGGGTCCGCATCGCCGAGCGCCCGCGGGGTCGGATAGCTCGCGAATAGTGCCGGCGTCGTCAGATTGACGCGCGCGTCGGTGCACTGCGCGGAGAGAATGACGGCGATCAAGAGCGTGAAGGGCGAATCGTAAGCGAGCGCCGTGACCGCCTGCGGATACGTCGCCTCTAAGACCTCCAGTTCGCGGAGCGCCCTCGCGCGCGCGACCTTGCGCTTAGGAAACGGAATCGCCGGCCGCACGCCCGCCGCGTTCGATTTAGCCGGAGAGGCGGACGTGACTACCGCTCCGTTCGATAACGCCTTCGCGTTCGAGCGCGCCCGCGATCGCTTCGAAAGCGGCCGCATCGTGATGTTCGAGGACCGGCGCGAGTTCGCCGTACAAGTCCAGGAGCGAGATCCGCTCTTCCGGCGCGAGCGCGCGGAGCCGGTCGATGAGCCGCCCGCGCACGAAGCGCGTCGTCGCGCCGAAACGGAGCCGCTCCTGCGG
>CAXUFI010000081.1:0-9441 GCA_964250245.1 uncultured bacterium | reverse complement strand
GGTGCGGGCGGCTGCGGCAGAATCGAGACGAAGGCCCGGGCCGCGCCGCTCTGCGCGAGGGCGAAGGTGGGCCGGATCCCCTGCCGCCAGCGGATGAGTCCCCCCGCACCCGTGCGCTCCCGCACGAGCCGCGGCCCGACCAGGAAATCGACCGGCATCCCGGCGAGCGCCCGGCCCGAACGAAGATCCGCACCCCAGAGGACGAGCCCCGCGGGACTCTGCGCGATCACGAGGCCGACGTGCGTGCGATTGAGCCACACCTGCTGCTCCGCGGCGCCGCGGCGGGCGACGACGACGTAGAAGCCTTCGCGTGTACCGAGCGGTACAGTCACGTCGCTCGATTCGAAGCGGTAGCCCGGCGGCGGAGAGAACCGCCAGCGAGCGACCGGCGTCCGGCCACGGGTATCGAGCGCCCGCGGCGCGCGGTTCTGTCCGGCGACGATGACGTCGGCCGGGTCGACGTCGTAGGCGGCGAACTCGACCGGCGCCCCGGAATAGGTGTCCAGGCGCACCGTGGTCTTCTTCCACGGAACGTTGACGTCGCGCGCGTAGAGTCCGAAATACGCGTCCCACTGATGCTGATCGAGCAGCGGCCGCGCTGCATCGGCTTGCCGGGCCGCACACCACAAACTAAGGAACCCGGCGAGGATCGCGCGCGCGACGCGCCGCTTAAAACGTAGCGTCGTAGAACAGCAGGCCCGTCGTATTTTGCGGAACGCGGAAGCCCACCGTGTAGGCGTGCGTCGCCCCCGCGGCGAGCACGCCCGCGTAATTCGCGATCCCCACGAGCGCGGAAGTCCCGGAATCGGCACCGAGAAAGCGGCGGTTGTTCGTATCCTCGAGCACGAAATGATCGATGCTCGGCGCGAGCGCGTAGCCGAGCCCGTTGGTCCACGCGAACGTGACGATGTAATAGGCATCGCTCGATCGACTTGCGGCATCGCTCGCCGGAACGCTGCGCAAATCCTCGATCGTAATGCCCGTACCCGGCTGCACGAGCGAGGGTGAAAGCGGTTGCACGCCCGGCGGTTGCTTGCAAGCCGCGAGCGGTACCGCCAGCAGAGCGATGACGGCCGCGGAGCGTTTCACGGTACGCCCGGTTCGGCGGTTCCCGCAGGCATCCCCCGCGCGCCTCTCGTAACCGCGCCTACCGTGCATCCCGATTCCGAGCACCCGACATCCGTGCGGTGCGACGCCTGCGGCCGAGAAGCGGACGCTTCGAAAGCCCGCTCGACCGGCAGCCTTTCAAAAGTGTTCGTCGTCGTCGTCGCATGCGCCGCATGTCACGCACCGTTCGTCGTACTTTCACGAAACTAACCGTCGTGCGGCGCGGCGCACTCGTATTGCTGACGGCCGCGCTCGCGTTGCGGCCCGCCGGGAGCGGCGCGGCGGCGGCTCAGCGCGACGCACCGCGGGCGGCGCAGCATACGGAATACGTCGTCGAAGTCAATCGCAAAGGGCAAGTGACGCGGATTCGCTCGGGGAAATCATCGCGCGATCTCGCGTTCAATACGATGACGTACGGCAACGCGCTGCAAGCGTTTATCCGCACGGCCGACGGCCGCTCGATCCCCGGCACCTACCGGCTCGCGTACGATTACGCCCCGAAGACGAGGAACGTGCGCCGCTCCGTCGCGCTGCTGCATGCGGGCGGCGTGAACGCCGATGCCCTCGGCGCCGTGGACCGCATGACGGCCGACGCCCGCAGCCGCCTTCCCGAAACGCACGCGTCCGCGAAACCCCTGCCCGATTTCGAATCGATCGAGAGAAGCCATTAGCATGCTCGGTTCCGCTCCCACCGTCATCCCCGGCGCCGCCGCGAGCGCGGACCCCGTCGACTTGCTGGAACGCACGGGTCATGCCCGCACCTTCGCACCGGGGCCGCTGCCGCCGCTCGCCCTGCGACGGATCGTCGAAGCGGGACGGCTCGCGCCGTCGCTCTATAATACGCAACCCGTGCGTTTCGTCGTCGTTCGCGAGCGCGCGACGTACGAAGCGTTTCGCAAAGCATGCGACAAGTCGCGCGATACGTTCGTGCGCGGTCGCAAAGTGTTCGCGCTGATGAACAAACGCCTCGCTAATCCGGCCTTCCTCGCCGGCCTGAACCGGCAACTGACCGGGAACGTCCTGCCCGAGCACGGCTACGCCGTCGTTCCGCTGCAGGACGACGGCGTTACCGAAGCCGTCGAAGCGTGCGCGTGCGCGTTGATGGCGATGCAACTCGAAGCGACGTCGCTCGGCCTCGCGAGCGCGTTTACGAGTTGGGCTCGCGGGCTCGCCTTCCAAAAGGAGATGGTCGCGCTGCTCGGCGTGCCCAAAGGCTTCAAGATCTTCACGAGCCTGGTCGTCGGGAACGCCTCGACGCCGCTCGGACGTTCGACCAAGGCGCGCCGCACGTTCGACGAAGCCGTCTCGTGGCGTTGATGGCGCCGCGCAAGCCCAAAGGCGAGTTCGATGCGATGAAGTGGTGGCTGCGCAGCCGCGACGGCATCGACGAAATTCAAGATCGCGACATCGCGCGCAGCTGCGCCACCAAGGACGGATATCGCAGCGAGGCCGAAGCGCGCGCCCACGCCGCGATGAACGGCATGGCCGGCGTGCTGTTCACCTATCGCTGCGCGTACTGCGATAGCTGGCACCTCACGCGGCGTCGCACGTAACCCGCCGGCCGGCAAATCAATAAGCCAGGGCCGCGATCTTGCGCAGCGTGCGTTCGTCGGCCACGACGCGCTGCATGAAGTCGGCGACGTCCGCCCGTGAGATCTCGCGGCCGCGTTCGGGCACGAAGCGATCGTTCGCCCGGTACAATCCGGTTCGCGGCCCGTCGGTGAGGCGCGACGGACGGACGACCGTCCACACGAGTCCGCTCGCCGCAATCTCGCGCTCCATCTCGCGCATGTCGGCGAGCACGTTGCGCAGCACGAACGGCAGCACGATGCGGCGCGAGAAGAAGTTCATGTTCGGGTCGTCTTCGACGCCGGCGGAAGAAACGGCGAGCAGCCGCGTCGCTTGCGAACGGCGCATCGCGGCGACGATGTTGCGCGCGGCGGTCGAGTAGAGCGTCGTCGGGCCGAGCCCGTCCGAGCCGAGCGCCGAGAACACGACGTCGCAACCGCCGACGGTCGCGTCGACCGCTTCGGGATCGCGGGCGTCGCCTTCGAGTACGCCGATCGCACCGAGGTCGCGCGGCAGATCGTTCCGCCGCCGGACGAGCAGCTTGACGTGGTCGCCGTTTTCACGAGCGATCGCGAGTAGCCACCGCCCGACGCCGCCCGTTCCTCCGAAGATCGCCACCCGCATCCTCGGGGGATTCGCGTTCGCGCAATGCCGAAGCCTCGCGTCCCATGCGCTTCATTACCGTTACGTCGCACGGAGCCAACCGTTTCGGAAAACTGCTCGGCGACCGCGTCGGCCTGTTTCCCGAACGGATCGCCACGATCGCCGACTATCTCGCCCTGGCGCCCGCGGAGCGGTCGAACCTCGCGCCGGAAGCCGAAATGCCGCTCGAGCAGGTCGAGCTGCGCGCCGCCGCCCGGCCGCGGAAAAACGTGTTCTGCGTCGGCCGCAACTATCTCGATCACGCCGAAGAAGTCGCTCGCGCGAACGGTCGACAACTCGACTTGCCGGGCGTGCCGACGTTTTTCAGTAAAGCACCGACCTCGATCGCCGATCCCGGCGCGGTGCTCCATCTCTCGCGGACGGTATCGCAGCAATACGATTGGGAAGCCGAACTCGCGATTATCATCGGCACGCGTTGCCGCGACGTCGCGGAGGCCGACGTGCCGGGCGTCATCTTCGGTTACACCTGCCTCAACGACGTGACGGCGCGCGATCTGCAACGCAACCATCAACAATGGTTCAAGGGCAAGAGCTTGGACGACACCTGCCCGATCGGGCCGTGGATCGTCTCGAGCGACGAGTTCGACGATCCGCAAAACCTCGAGATCGCGTTGCGCCTCGACGGCGAGACGAAGCAGGCGTCGAGCACGAGTAAAATGATCTTCGGCATCCGCGCGATCGTCTCGTCGCTCTCCGCGGGCCTGACGCTCGAACCGGGCGACGTCATCGCCACCGGGACGCCCGACGGCGTCGGCATGGCACGGACGCCGCCGGAGTTTCTTCAGGACGGACAGACGATGGAAGTCGAGATCGAAGGGATCGGCGTGCTGCGCAATTCGGTCGCGATCGGTTAAGCGCTGGGCGAGCACGCACGAGTTCGTCGATGGCTGCGTCGCCTACCGGGGCGCGCACCGTCCGCGAACGCTACGTGATTTTCTCGATTTGAACGATGCTTAAGGCGCGAACGTAGTCCGGCAACGGAATAAAATGGACGGTGGCGAGATTTCGTTCGGCGTTACCGCTGCACGGCTCGATCGTCCAAAGTAAGAAGTCGCGCAACGCCGCAGCCGTCGCTTCGTTCGGCTGCTTCGTCGAGACGACCGCGTACTCGTAACTCACGATCGGATAAGAGTCGGCGCCGGGAGCAAAAACGAGCGTCAGCCGCTCGTCGGGCGGCGTTCGCGGATCGAGCATCGACGCCCCCGCAAGTACGGTCTGACGGGTCGGCAGCAGAAATTTGCCATCCTGGTTCTCGAGCAACGCCGTGCCGAGCCCGGCCTTCGCGACGGCCTCCGAAAAACTCGCACCGACGTAAGCCACCGAGTATGGGTGCTCGCGGGCTGCCTCGACCATGCCGGCATTACCGGAAGCGCTCAGCGCTGCAGCGACCGCCGGCCACGTGACTGTCAAACCATAATTCGGACCGGCCTCCCAAGCCGGCGTCGAGAACGAAAGGAATTGGCTGAACATGAACGTGTCGCCGGACCGGTCGATGCGATGGATCGGCTCGATCGTATGGTGCGGCAGGCGCACGCCCGGGTTGAGATCAGCTATCGGTTGCGCGTCCCACTGCGTGATCGCGCCCGAGTAGATACCCGCCAAGACGGGACCGCTCAAGCGTAGGCCGCCCGCTCGCAACTCGGGCAGATTGTAATTGATCGTTTGGGCGGAGATCGCCAACGGAATGTTGATGATCTGCGGATTCGCGGTTACTTCTTCGTCGGACATGTATGCATCGGAAGCACCGATCTGCGCCGTTCCCGCAATCGCCGCCGCCACGCCGGCTCCGGAGCCGCTTCCGCTCGGCACGATCTGCACGCCCGCATTCGCTTTACGGTATTCGGAGGTCCAGATGCGAAACAACGGGTAAAAGAGCGACGAGCCGGTTTCGCGCAACGTAATTTCGGGCGAAGCGGCGAGCCGACCGCCGGACCCCGCGAGCGCTCCCAGGACGAGCAGCAGCGCAACGGCTCGGCGCGCGTTCGTGAACGCCGCCGTTGAGTGTAATTGCAACATACTACGTCGCGACCCGCGTCAGACCGGGCGATTGCGCCGCGGGCACCACGACGTCGTCGCTCGCTCCGATTCGGTCGAGCTTGACCCCCGTCGTTTCGATACGGAAAAGCCACGTTACCACGGCTCCCAGCAACGACGTGACGACCAGTGCGTAAAGCAGAAAACGCGTGCCGATGCTCACGAGCAAGATCGGGAAGAGAAAGGCCGTAAGAACCGCGCCGATTTTCGCGAACGCCGCAGCGAAGCCGGCGCCCATGCCGCGCACGGCCGTCGGAAATACTTCGCCCGCCAACAGGTACGTTTGAGCGTTGGGGCCGAGGTTCGTCATAAAATTGAACAACATGAAGCCCGAGAAGACGAGAAGTATTTTCGCTTGACCGGAGACGTCGGTCGAGAGCGACGCTAACACGAGGCCAACGGCGCAGCCGACGAAACCGAGGACTTGCAACTTGATGCGGCCTACCTTGTCGGCGAGCACGACGGCGAAAGCGATGCCGATGATCAGGAGCGTCGTAATGAGTGCCGAGCCCTTCGCGGCGAGGATATCGTTTCTGATGATATCCGTCGTGCTCCGCACGTGATCGGCGGCTTTGCCGATCGCCGCAGCGAGGATGGTCGGTGTAAAGATGCCGATACCGTACGTGCCGAGATCTTGCAGGAACCAGGGGACCGAGGCGAAGATCGTCGCGCGACGGTTTTGCGCGCTGAAGAGCGCCGCAAACGAAGGCTTCCGCTCGCGTCCGCCGGCGAGCGAACTGCCGATCCCGCCAAGTCGAACCGACTGCGGGTATTGCGGCGCGCGTACCAAGAGTCGTTGCGCGGCGAGTTCCGCCTTGTCGATAACGCCGCGAGCCACGAGCCAATTCGCGCTTTCCGTAATGAAGAAGCGGGCGATCGTAACGGCGAGCGCGGGAACGATCGCGGTGGCATACATCCAGCGCCACGCGTCAAGGTGCGGATAGATGAAGAGCACGAAAAAACCGACGCCGGTTCCGAAGAGTGCCCCGATCGCTTGGAAGGCGAAGGCGCCTAAGACGAGTTTGCCGCGGCTCGTGCTCGGGATGTTCTCCGAGATGATCATGTGCGCGGTGGGATAATCGCAGCCGAGAGCGAGACCGAGTCCGAAGAGACAGATCACGAGCGATAAGAAGTTCGTGCAAACGGTCAGCAACACGAGAAACCCGACGAAGATGATCATCTCGACGACGAACATGCGCTTGCGTCCGAAGTAGTCCGACAAACCTCCCAGCCCGACCGCGCCCACGAGGATGCCGAACAGCGAGGCGGCGCTAATGACGCCGTTCTGCGCCGCCGCGATATGGAACTCGCGCGCGATCAGCGGTAGCGCGACGCCGGTCATAAACACGACGAAGCCCTCGAAGAATTTGCCCGCGGCCGCGAGCGACCAAATCCGCCATTGCATGCGCGTCATCGGCGTGGCGGGCAGCGGCGTCCCGTCCGGCCACGCCGGCACTTCGTCGATATAATCCTGGACGGACTTGACGGCCATACTGGTATCTCGCTCCCGGGCGTGCCGTCGCTACAGTACGTTCGCGGAACGCTCGAACGGCGCTTGCCCGAAATCCTAACCGATATCTATTAACCCTACCTTATGGCGCCACACCAGGCAGCGGCGGGACTACCGGCGAGCGACGTCAGCGCGAGCGACCTGTCGGCATCGGCAATCGCGCTGTCGGGCTTTTCTCCGTCGGACCGGCCGGGCGCCGGAAACGATGCCTCGGTGTACGGCGTGAACCGGTAGCGGTCGAGCGCGCGGACAGAAACGCCGCTATTGCGGAACGCGTGCGAAGATGCGCGTCACCTTCAGGAGCCAATTTACAAATAGTGCCGTCGAGAAGCTCGATCGCATCGTCGCGATGCGACTCCGGATACGTGACGTAATCGCCGAAATCGAGCCGTACCGGCACGGCCGTCGCGCCTATCATTCACGGCAGTCCATCACGGGTAGCACCTACGCCGGAACGGGACGAAAAGCAATTCCTATCTGCAATCGTATGAGGCCGACGGGCGGCGCGAAGCTCGCCCTATCCCAGCGTCCAGTAATGCTCGCCACGAACGTCGAACGCAAACACGTCGATGCCGCGCATTGATTTCGTAGAACTACCGGCCACCGATCTCGGCGCGAGCAGAACGTTCTACTCGGCGGTCTTCGGATGGGCTCTTACCGATTTCGGTCCGAGTTACTCGTGCACGATGACCGGCGACGTCGATTTGGGCTTGCAAGGCGACGCTACGGAAGCGACGAAGGCGCCGCTCGCCGTCATCGCGGTCGACGATCTCGAAGCTGCGCTCGCGGCCGTTACGACGGCCGGCGGCACGATCTCCAGGCCGGTGTTCGCTTTTCCCGGCGGCCGGCGCTTTCACTTCATCGACCCGAGCGGTAACGAACTCGCCGCTCTCGAGACGGAGTAAACGGCCCGCTACGCCGGCGCGAGGTCCGCGCGGCGCGTACGTTCGATTCTCGCGGCATCTTCGCTTCCGGCCGGCGCCGTCAAGGTAACGATCTTGAGATCGTTGTCGCCCGCGTAGAGCACGTCGCAATCGACGGCGATCTCGCCCGCCGTCGGGTGCTCGATCGTTTTGCGATCTTCGGCGTGCTCGCCGACCGCGCCGTCGCGCCAGAGTTCGGCGAACCGGGAGTTGCCCTCGATCGTGCGTTGCAACAGCTCGGCGAGGCGGCGATCGTCGTGATACCGCGCGCTCGCACGGCGCAGGTCGGCCACGATCGCGCGGTCCGTAGCTTTCGCGTTGTTCGAGCGGACCGTCCAAGCCACGAAGCGGCCGTGACTGCCGGGCGTGGGGAAGCGCAATGAGACGAGGCTGCGATCCTCCGGCGCCACGCGGGAGGGGTCGCCGAGCAGCGCGGCCCAGCCCCGGCTCCACCAGAGGAGGCGCCAGTCGGCCGCAAAGATCGCGACCGGAATCTCGCCCAACCGCGAGACCAGACGCTGCACGCCGGTCGGAATCGCGTCGCTGATCGCGCGCTCGGCCGGCGGTTGGAGGCCGGCTAATTTGTAGAGGTGAGCCCGCTCCTCGGAAGTGAGCCGTAGGGCCTGCGCGAGCGCGGTTACGACCGCAAGGGACGGCGTTCTAGCTCGACCCTGCTCGAGCCGGACGAGGTAATCGACCGACACGCCGGCGAGTTCGGCGAGTTCCTCGCGGCGCAGGCCGGCCGCGCGCCGCGACGACCCGGCGCGGAGGCCGACGTCGGCGGGGGCGATCCGTTCGCGCCAAACCCGCAGCGTCGCCGCGAGGCTCGTGTCGGAGGCTCTCATCGACTTCATTATAGCAGGGCCACGCCGTGCCGGGCGAAGGTGGTACTGCCGGTCCCAGGGCCGCGCCGTCTCTGGCTGGAGCATCGTCGCCGAGAGAGACTAGCCGCATGACCATCACCTTCATCACCGGCGCGAACAAAGGCCTCGGCTATGAGACGGCGCGCCGCCTGATCGAGCTCGGGCAGACCGTCCTGATCGGTGCGCGCGATCCCGAGCGTGGCCGCGGCGCAGCGCGGCGGCTCGGCGCCCGTTTCGTGCCCATCGACGTCGCGGATGACGCGTCCGTCGCTCGCGCCGCAGCCGATATCGAGGCTCACGAAGGCCACGTCGACGTCCTCGTTAATAACGCCGGGATCATCGGCGCGCACGGGCCGGCCGAGGATCTCGCCGGCCCCGCCGCCGCCGAGGTCTTCAATACGAACGTCGCCGGGATCGTGCGGGTCACGCACGCGTTCCTGCAGCTGCTGCGCCGCTCGAAGCACCCGGCGGTGATCAACGTCGGCAGCGGGATGGGCTCCCTCGCGCTCACGCACGATCCCGAGCGGTTTTATTATAAGGTGTTCTCAGAGATCTACACCGCTTCCAAAGCCGCCGTCACGATGCTCACCACGCAGTACGCTCGGGCGCTGCCCGACATTCGCGTAAACGCGGCCGACCCGGGTTATACCGCGACCGACCTCAACGGACACTCCGGACCGCAGACCGTTACGGAAGGCACGGACGCCATCGTCACCCTGGCGACCGAGAGCCCCCAAGCGGGCACGGGCCGCTTCATCGATCGCTTCGGCCC
>CAXUFI010000080.1:0-9499 GCA_964250245.1 uncultured bacterium | reverse complement strand
CTGGGAGACGATCTGAGACGTTCGTGACGGTATACGTCACCCAACGGTCCGGACATGCTCCGGCGAGATCCGTCGCGGAAGCGGGTGTGCGAAACGGCATCCGTCGGGCGCGCAGGCGTGGCACGCCTGCTTTTCGCGCCCGGAACGCCGACGCCGAAACGACGATTTCGTGACTCGGGACGGACGCGGTGGCGCCAAGCACATCTCTCGCCCGTCGTCGCCGAGCGGTGCGCTGTCGCCGGCTGCATCGGGTTGCACTGCTTAAATGCGGGCGTTTAAACGGAAACGATCTCCACCAGCGTAGCGACCGTCACGAAATCTGCAGCGTTGCGTGTGTATAGCGGGAGACGGCGTGAGAGCGCCGTTGCGGCGATGAAATAATCGACGGCCCTTCCGCCGCGAGGTTGTCGACCGGCTGTGCTCATTGCCGCATAGACGCGACCGTAAGCGCGAGCAGCTTCGGCGTCGAAGGATACTGTCGCAAACGCGCTTTCTACGTACTGCAAGATCTGTTGACGTGAGGCGCGCTCGGCGGCATCCGTTGCCGCCTGCAGTCCGGCGCTCAACTCCGCTAAAATAATTGTGGCGATCGAAGACTCGTTAGGCAAGCGGCCTTCGTCGATTTCATCGAGATCGACGACCACCGACGTGTCGAGCAACGCTCTCTCTGCCCTCAATTTCGCAACGTCGGATCCTGGTCGACGTACGCGTCCAAATCGGCGCGTAGCCGCGTATAACTGATCCGCGGAAGACGCGCGAATGCTTCCTTCAACTCCTTGGTTGGGACGAACGTCCGGCGAGGGACCGGCATGAGGCGACCGACGGGCACGCCGTTGCGCGTGATGATGAACGTGTCGCCGGTCTCTAGAGCCCGCATAATTTCGGCGTTGTCGTTGCGCAACTCGCGCTGCGTTATCGTGCGCTCCACTCGGCTACTGTAGCACAAACGCTACAAGCGCGACAAGCAGCCACGATCGGTCCGGCTACGTACTTTTGGCAAGGCAAAACGTGGCCCCTCAGACGCAACTGCCGGCTGATGGTCATCCCGAGCGGTGGCGGTGATTCTTCGGCAACGCGATCGCTGGAAGTCTGTGGAGCGTGGTCCGGCCGTTAGCGGAGAGGCGTAGGGCCTGGCGGGACGAGCGATGCCGTGACGGACGCGGTGGTTCGGATCACATCTCCCGCCCGTCATCATCGGCCGGAGCGCGACCGCCGGGCTCGGGCGCTCGAATGCTCCGCTCGTTCGGACGACATTTCAAAGAGGATCGCGCGCTCGGAGAACGTTTGGACTGGAACTCGCTCCCGGATCTGTTGGCGTTGGCGGCGCTCTGCGCCGTGTTCTCTTCGCTTTTGCCCCGCAAGGCAGACAGCAGCCTGCGGTTGTGGCTCGCGGCCTGGATCCTGATCGTGCTGCACTTCTGCGCCGAGTTCGCGGACGCTTCCGGCACGAATCCCATCGCGAGTTCGATCTCCATGGCAACCTTGGATCTGGCCGGGCTCGCCTTTATGTGGGCGGCCGTTTCGCGGAGCTTCACATGGCCGGGCTTCATCGTTTTTGCGGCGCTCGCGGTTCCGCAACTCGCCTATCTCGAGCTTGCCGTGTTCGATAGTGCGCCGCGAGCCTATTTCTTCGCCGCCGCGCTTATCGGCTTCGCGCTGCCGGCCGTCGCCATCGCGCGGTTCGTGCCGAAGAACGCCGAGCGCGTTATCGCGGTAGCCGCTTGCGCGGTGCTGACGCTTTCGCTGTTGCTCGTGATCCGCTTCAATCCCGATCAGGCGAACGGGGAGAACAACATCCTCACGTGGTTGTACCTCGGTGCGGGAATCTTGGAGTGGCGCCGGGCCGATCGCATATCGACTGGGGCGGTCACGACGATTGCGGGGTTCTTCGCCTGGGCGAGCGTCTTTCCGCTCGCGTTCGCGATCATCACCTGGCTGCCGCACGTTCACATCGATGGTACGGCGTATAACATTCCGAAGTATATCGTCGCGATCGGCATTATTCTGACGCTGCTCGAGGAACAGATGGAGCGCTCGCTCTTTCTCGCGCAGCACGACGAGCTTACCGGGCTGCCGAACCGCCGCATGTTGCAGCTTCGGCTCCACGCGTCGATCGAGCGCGCGCGGCGCAGCGGCGCGAACGTCGGCCTGCTGACTATCGATCTCGACCACTTTAAAGCGATCAACGATTCCTACGGCCACAACGCGGGCGACGAACTGTTGCGCGTCGTCGCGAAGCGATTCTCCGGCCGCCTGCGGTCGGTCGATACGTGCGCGCGCGTCGGTGGCGACGAGTTCGTGGTACTTGCCGATCAGCTCGCTTCGCGGGCCGATGCGGAACGTCTCGCGCACGACCTGCTCGAGACGCTTCAGGAACCCGTCCCGCTCGGCGCGGCCGACACCCGCGCACAGGCCAGCATCGGCGTCGCCGTGTTTCCCGAGGACGGCTGCGACGCCGAAACGCTCCTCGCGTTTTCCGACGTACGGATGTACGCGTCGAAGCGCGCGCCCGCGTCACTCGAACGCCGCGTGGAGACGCGAGCCGCAGGCTAAGCGCGTCGAGCGGACTCCGCCGTTACAAGGATGGTCGATCCTTGGTGACCGATTACTCCGGGCTCGGCTTCGCTCTCATCGTGCGTCGCGCCGAGCACGCCTTGCGAAGGGAGAACGACGTGTCCGACACTCGCTGGTTTGCCCTCTGTTTGTTCGTCGCGCTTTCGGCAGCCGCAACGGCGGCGCCGACGCCCATCCCCGGCGGCGCGAACGAGGTTTCCGCGGTCTCCGCGCAGCTCGGCGAAACGGTCTTCAACGGCGTACTGCGCATTAAGGTCGTCGAACTTCGTGAAGCGACGGACGCCGACGGTGCGGCCGACGAACACCCGTCCGACGGTAAAAAAGTTATGCTGATGCGCGTGCTGCTCACGAATGGGCGCAAGCGACGTTCGCCGATTTGCTGAATTATACGCTCGCCGACAAGGATGCCGTGGCGTTCCAGATTCCCTCGTATAAGATAAAGAATATCAATCCAAGCATCATCCAGGGCGCGGCGCTGCGGCAAACGGCACTGTTTGAAATTGACAAAGACTTCATGCCGAGCAAAATACTTATCGAGTGTGCGACGTGCGGTTCGCACACACAATTTAGGCCGGTCCGAATTACGCTTCCGTCTTAGAAAAGAAGCCAATCAGAAGCTCGTAATGGGCGAATTTGTAATACGGTGAGGAAGCCTCTGCGTCGCGCTCGGCCGGCTCCGCCTGCGCGCAAGCGACGTCCTCTTCACGGCGCTGCGACACGGGGAGCGAATCGCCGGGGAATTGTGGACGCAGCGGCGCGAACCCCGGCCAACCGTCGCCCGACGGCCGGGACGGTCGTCACGTAACGGCACGAGCAGCGCGGTCCCGAGCGTGGCGGTCGCGATCGCCGGCAGGATCAGTTGTACGGCTTGCAAGGCTTCGGCCTATCGTACGTCGCGTACGCGCGATCGCCGAATGTCTCACCCCCGGCGCCGGCGAGCTGCCAGAGGCGGTCGTCGAGCGAATAATTCGGCCGTGCCATCTGGTTGAATCGGACCCGATTCGGAGCTACGCGCCGTCTGTTCGAATAACTCCATAAGCAGCGCGCGATAGTCGTGTAGGCGGCGAATGAGTTTGGCGTCTTGAGATTCCGTCGGAATGAGAATCGAAATGAAGGCCTCGACGCCGAGCGCGCGGCGTTCGCGACGGCCGACCGTGCCGACGGTCTGCGCCGCGAGCGAGTCGGGCAGCGTAATCTCGGCGTCGTCCTCGACGTACGGTAAGAAGGCGTCTCGAAGCCCGGCGATCGCGCGTGCTTCCGCGCCGCTTTCGAACGTCTCGAGCCACGAGGTTGTGACGGGAGAATTCGGCAAACACGCCGCCAGTAGCGGATTGCCGAGCGCCGACACGGCCGCCATACTCACGACCGATGAGGAAACCGATGCCGCGATTGCCCGCTCGGAGTCGGCTCAACTTCTCGCTGCGGCCGGCTACGATGCGACGACGGATGCCGTAACCGTTTGCTTGACCGATGGTATCAACGCAACGTTCCCACGGCGCTCCCTGCAAGGTCTCGAGAAACGCTACCTTAGCTCAACTCGCTGAGGTCGAGATTCAGGGGCGCGATGGGCCTAATGTGGCCGACGCTGGATGTCGCCCACTACGTACCCGGCGGAATTGTCGGAACGCGTAAGTGGCTTGCGGGAAAACGCCGTCGCGGTGGATCGGCAAAGACGCCGGCAAAGGCAAGCGCCTCGCGAGCTAACGGCGCGAAGGGCGGCCGACCGAAATCGGTGGCTTGATCGCCACAGTGCGATGAGCCGGCGTCAGACGTGTCAGGTCTCGATGACCGTTGTAACGAGGCGTGCGTCTCATTTGCACCGCCTCTTACGGAGGCGAAGTCAGAAAAGCCGCAACCTTTCCTAGGCCACCTTCATCGCACCGACAGAGCAATTCGCCTTACCGAAAACCACGTTTCGTGCACTACTCTTGCTTAGTCACCGCGCCGCTACGCCACGACCTTGGGAAGAGCCGGGTGCGGGAAAGCCGCAAGCCCGCATCTGTGAGGGCGAAGCCGAATGGCCTAACTACTCCACCACGATCCGACGCACGCTACGAGACGAAAAGACTCTCTCGGACGCCCGCTTGCGCGGACTTTGCGAGAGCGACCGCTTCGTCAAAGCTCAACATCGAACCGCGCTTTCTAGCTTCGGAGCAAGTGTGAACGGGGAGTCGCTCTAAAATCCCCGAGAGTCGATCGCGGCTGTAGCGTTCGGTAAAGTCGCCGACGATCGATCGCGTTCGTACCGTCTGCGTTATGTAACCTTGGAGAACTGCCGCCGATACGAGGTCACCATCGAGCGCGAGCGCGAGCGCGATGTGCTGGAGTGTGAAGACGTCTTGTTCGCCGCCGGAGCGGGATGCGAGCATTGCGAACGCACAGGCATACGAACGCTCCAACGTTCCGGCCGCAGCGTAGTATGCGGCCGCGTTCGATAAGTGAAACGCAAGGATGGGCACTCCGGCTCGAGCGCAATCATGCGCCACTTGCTCGTAAGTTGCGACGGCGCGGTCGTGGAGGCCGAGCGCGAACTCGGCTTCGGCGACGTTGGCGGTATTATGAACGGCAGAGTCGATATCACCCCGGTCGAGATGGCGCTTACGAAGCTCGATAAACAGCTCGATCGCGAGTTCCCGTTCGCCCGAATAAGTCGCGAGCTGTGCTCGCGCGGATAGCACGTCGAGGGCACCGAATGCGGAAACCTCCATCGCTTCGAGTTCTCGAACGTACGCGCGCGCGACCTCGAAATCGCGTCGGCGCAAGTGCGCGAGCACGGCTCCTGCATACGCACTCGCGAGTTCGTCCATGTCGCAGCCGTGCGCGTAGCGCGAAGCACGTGCAAACGTCTCCGCGGCGCTCGAGTCCAATCGGAGCTGCTTTGCCTGCGCGACGGCATTCCACAAACGAGCACGCCGAACGTTATCGATCGAACTCATCGCATCGAGCGCATCCGCCCACCGCATGACGT
Organism: uncultured bacterium; assembly: GCA_964250245.1. GTDB lineage: Bacteria > Vulcanimicrobiota > Vulcanimicrobiia > Vulcanimicrobiales > Vulcanimicrobiaceae > CAXTIY01. The sequence continues at coordinate 3,957 of CAXUFI010000080.1, read as the reverse complement.
CCTCGCTTGGAAGATCGCGGGGGAACCAGTGCGTCGAAGCGAGGACGTCGATACCCCGCGCGCCGTCGCCTTTCGCGACCGCGTACGCGATCGCCGCGGCCAAATTGTTGCGATCGTCCCGCAGCGCTTCCACCATGTCGGTCAGGCCTCGTACCCGGAACGCCTCGCGCGCGCGAAGGCCGGCGTCTGCGAAGTAGGCGAGATGCCGGTCGCGCGCGGCCGTGGCGCCGCCGGAGCGCTCGAGCCGGTCGAGCACGTAGGCGCGGATCGTTTCCAGTAAGGTGTAGCGCGAACGACCGGTTCGAGCAATGGTTCGAACGATGAACGATTTAGCAACGAGCGAATCGAGCGCATCGAGCGTCGCCGATTCTTCGGCGCCGGGGAGCGGGTCGATCGCACGCGCGGCTTCGACCGTGAAGCCGCCGCTGAAGACGGCAAGTTGCATGAGAAACGCGCGCTCGCGCTCGTCGAGAAGATCGTAGCTCCAGTCGACGAGCGCCCGCAGCGTGCGATGACGTTCCACGCGCTTGCCACCGAGCGACAGCAGCGAGACGTGGTCGAGCCGCTTCGCAATCTCCTCGAACGACAGCGACCGCGCACGTACCGCCGCGAGTTCGATCGCGAGCGGAATGCCGTCGAGGCGGCAGCAGATGTCGACGATCGCGTTAACGTTCGTCGCGGAGGGCAGGAACGTCGTTCCGGCTTCACGCGCACGTTCGACGAAGAGCGCGACGCCCGGGAAGGCGTAGGCGCTGGAAAGCGTCATCGTCGTCGCGAGATCGCGGGTCGGAACGGAGAGGTGGGGCAAGCGAAACACGAATTCGCCGGAGATTTCGAGCGGCTGCCGGCTCGTGGAAAGAATGCGGAGATTCGGACAGCGACTTAACAGTCGCGACGCGAATTCTCCGGCATCGTCGATGAGGTGTTCGCAGTTGTCGAGCACGATCAACATCCGCCGGGTGTCGATGGCCGCGACGCAGGCGTCCGTCGGATCGCCGACGATGGCGCGCTCGCATACGGTTCGCGCCACGGTCGCCGCGATCGCCGAGCCCGTGCGTAAGGCGGCGAGCTCGACGAAACGTACGATCTCCGACGCGCCGGACGCATGTCGCCCCGCGAGCTCCGAAGCAATGCGCGTTTTTCCGGCACCGCCCATCGCGACGATACTCACCATCCGGTAGCGTGCGAGCCGACGCTCGAGTTCCTCGAGATCGGCCTCTCGGCCGATGAGCGGTGTCGCCCAGGTAGGGAGACGCGGCGGACCGGCGCCATCCGGCATCGCCGGCGACGGCGGAGACGTCGGCTTCCGGCGCTCCGCCGACGCAAAGAGGTCCGCCTCCGCGCTCGGTGCGAGCGCGAGCGCTCTGCTCAGCCGCCCGATCGTGCCTCGCTGTGGTGCGAGGCGAATGCCGCGCTCGAGAGCCGAGACGGCTTCCACGCTGACACCGGCGCGGTCCGCTAACTGCTCCTGAGAGAGCTTGCGTTCGAGCCGGTATGCGCGCAAAAGGGAGCCGAACGTGCGGGGCTGGCGTACGGTGCGATCGAGCGCGTGTGCGCTTGATGGTGAGATCCGCCCCGGCACGGGAAGCACACAAGTGATTTCGCTAAGCGTCCCGGCGCCTCCGCCGATGCGGGTGCCGATCTGCGTTCCTGACGTATAGGCCGAGAACTCGCATGCTGCACTTGTACGGGTCGATCGTACGGGTGTCCGTGGAATTGCGGCGGCGGATTTGCGAGACTCGGCGAGGCGGCCGCGTGCCGCACCTCCGTTTTCGCCGTTTTGCGCAAGGTGGTTTTTCCGTGATCCGTCATCGTAATGCTGGAATCGGGGCGGCGCTGGTCGCACTCGTGCTCGTTGCGTGCGGCGGCTCGGGCGGCGTCTCTCCGACCGTTGCGCCCAACTCCGGCGGCGTGCTGCCGCAGACCGCGACACGCAACGCCGGCTCCGTCGCGTCGAATGCGGTAGAGTCCTCGAGCGCGTCACCCGGGACGACGGCAACGCCCGCCGGGACCGACGCCGCGGCTATCGCGGAGGGCAGGCCGCCTGCACGAGCGCACGCGGATTCGAGCAACTTAACCGTCAGCCCGAGATCGCTGCGCTTTACGTCTTCAACGCCGCAGACCGTAAGCGTCACCGTCAGCGGTCCGACGATCGTCCTCGCGGCGTCGGCGGACGCGAAGATCGCAACCGTTTCGCCATTCGTTCAAAGCGTCAAGGCGAAGGGAGGCGGCACGCTATCCTTCACCGTCACGCCACGCACGACGCAGTCGAAGAGAACGTTCGTTTGCTTTCTGGACGCGCAGTGGCAGTATGCGTGCGTAACGATCGCGATTGGAGCGGCTTCGCCGTCGCCGGCCTCGCCGTCGCCGCCACCGTCCCCAACGCCGACGGCGACTGCGTCGCCAACTGCGACTCCAACGCCCAAGCCGACACCCACGCCCACTCCGATTCCGACACCCACGCCGAATCCGACGCCAACGCCGATGCCGATACCCACGCCGAGTCCAACTCCGACGCCGATCGGAAACGGTCTGTTCTCGTTCAATCCGGCGTCGCCGTTTTCGGCCTCGCTTAATCAGAATAATCAGCGGGTGTCGGTAAGTGAAGGTAGCTATTCCGGATTATTCACCGTCGTATCGGCGACTGCAACGAACGGAGCAAATTGCCAGCCGGGCGTTCCAGGCGCGTACGTGTGTAACGTGGGAAATTACTCCAACGTTCAGCTGAGCGCGAATGCACCGATGCCCGATGCTTACGGCCCAAGTTTGTCAGTGGATACGCGCGATATCGCTAGCGGCATCCCGGCGTTCTCGGCGACCTTCACGGTGTCCGATCAGCAAAATCATACGGCGCAATACACGGTGAACGTCCCGGGAACCTAAGCAGTTTCCAACAGCGCTCGCCTCGCGCCCGCGCGCGTAGACCGCCGAGCGCGCTGAAGAACGCAAGATTTTCGCGCACGGTCAAGCGGAAGTAGAAGCCGCGTTCTCCCCCGGCATAGGCGACGCGCTCGTAGAGCGCGGTTGACGGTTTGCCGGCATCGTAACCGGAGCACGCGCACGTCGCCCGTCTCCGGCCGCGCTAAGCCGCCGACGATCTTGAGCAACGTCGTCTTGCCGGCGCCGTTCTCTCCGAGTACGACGACGATCTCGCCCGGGCGAACGGCGAAGGTCACGTTGACGAGGACGTCCACCGCCGGAGCCGCGCGCCCAAAGAGCGAGCGGCGCCCCGGCCAGCGCTTGCCGACGCCGGCAACCTCGCTCGCCGCGGCGCGGCTCTTCGCGGGCGGCGTCGCGAGGACCGGCCGTTGCTCTAGCACGCGATTGCGATCTCGGCTTATTCCGAAGGCAGCTTGAGCATCGCGAATTCTTTGAAAATCGCTTCGACGTCGCCCGTCACGAAGGCGAGATCGGGTCCGGTTGCATCACAGAGCGAACGGCCCATCTCGGCGGGAGACCGGGTCCCGTCGCAGAGCCCCAAGACGATACCGGCCGTTTTGAGAGCACGATCTCCGAGCGACGCCAACGCGGACCTGCGCGCCGTTCGCAGTCGCGGGAAGCGCCATATTAGCCCGACGCGGACAGCTGCGATCCGGGCAACGCGCGCGACGGGTACAGGGAAAGTCGCGGGTGCCGTAAATGACGCTTAAGCTCGTTCGGCAGCGATCGAGATGCCGCTATCGCGAGGGACGCGCATGAACGAATTCGTCTACGAACCGCCGCAGGTGCTGGCGACGTACGAAGCGGGAGAAGTTCTCGGCGAGGCCGAGACGGGTTCCGTAATCATCGTCGTCAGCTAATTTTTGCCGGGCCGGCGCGCGGTGCGCCGGCCGAGCCCGCGCGGCGAACCGTACGATCGCCTTGGCCGATCGGGTCGCGACGATGCGAACGGCGACTTGAAGAGTCTGTTTTACCGTGTGCCCGGCGGGGCACGCGACTCGTCGGGCCGGCGTCTCA
>CAXUFI010000079.1:0-9525 GCA_964250245.1 uncultured bacterium | reverse complement strand
GTTTGCGCGCGAGCGATCGACGCCGTTCGCGCTTCCGTGCTCGGTCGCGAAGTCGTGGCGGTGTTCGGCTTGACGGAGCCGGTTCGCATCGGGTCGTTCGCGCGCCTGAGCGCCGCCGATCCCGCGCGCGGCGCCGTTGCGCTCGACGTGGCGCGGGCGTACCGCGTACCCTCCGGCTTGAGCGGTGCCGGTACGGCGATCGGCATCGTACATCTTACCGGTTCCTTCCACATCGACGATCTCGAGCGGGCGATGCACGCCGCGTGGCTGCCGATGCCGCGGGTGGCGCAGGCCGGGGTGTACGAACGGACGACGCGCGAGGACGATTTCGAGATTGCGGTCGACACGCAAATCGCGGCCGCCGTCGCGCCCGGCGCGACGCTCGTGCTGTATCGCGGCGAGAACGACGCGGCCGGCTATTGCGACGCAATCGCCGGCGCGTTGCTCGATGAAGAGCGCGCGCCGTCCGTCATCTCGATCAGCTACGGCGTCGCCGAACGCTTCTGGCCGCCGGACGCGCGAGCGGTCATGGACGCACTGTTCGTCGCCGCCGCGCTTTGCGGCGTCACGGTCGTGGCCGCGAGCGGCGATCAGGGCGGCGACGTCGTTAACGGCGAAGCGAGCGTCGTGTTCCCGGCGTCGAGCGCGTTCGCGCTCGCCTGCGGGGGCACGAATCTGCGTCTCGAGCACGGCCTGCGCATCAGCGAGGTCGTTTGGAACGACGGCGAGCACGCGTCGGGCGGCGGCTATAGCGAATACGTGCGGCGCCCGCGTTGGCAAGCGAAATCGCACGGCGCTTACCGTAGCGTCCCCGACGTTGCCGGCCATGCGGCGGGTTATCGCATCGAACTCGGACCGGCGCAGCTGCTCGCGTCGGGCACGAGCGCGGTCGCACCGCTGTGGGCCGGTTTCGTCGCGCTCGTGAACGAGCGTCTCGGCAGCTCGTGCGGTTTCTTCACGCCACTGCTCTACGCGCACGCGTCGCCGCAATTATTTCACGACGTGACGAGCGGCAGCAGCGGCCGTTATCGCGCCCGGCCGGGACCGGACGAGTGTACGGGTCACGGCAGCCCGCACTTCGGCGCGCTGCTGCGGTTCCTAGCGGATAGCGCGTAAGCACGAGGGTCCGCAACGCTCCGCTTCCAAAGCGTCGCCATGCACGTGAATCGTCGCTCGGCGGCGCGTCTCTGCGCCGCAGCGGCCGCTCTCTTCGCGCTTTCCAGCTTCACCGTCGCCGCCCGTGCCGCAAGCGACGGCCGCGCGCTGCTCGTACCGGTCGACCGGCTTATTCGCGCGATCGACGCGGGGTCCGGCAGCGGCATCGCCGCCGCCTACGTGCTCGCGCCGACGATCGTCGACGAATTCGCGCCCTACCGCTGGACGGGCGACGGCGCGGCGCGGCACTGGTCGCGCGATTTCGCCGCCGTGGCGCGCGACGCTTCGCTGACGCGCGTGCGCGTCGTGCGGCACGCGCCGGCTTACGTTTCTTCGGCCGGCGGCCGCGCTTGGCTCGTCGTGCCGACGGAGTACCATTACGATTTGGCGGGCAAGCCGCAGCTCGAAACCGCGGCGTGGACGTTCGTTCTCGTGCGAGCCGACGGCGCTTGGCACATCGAAGCATCGACCTGGGCGAAAACGGCCGGCGCCCCGTAACGCGCCGAGAGGATCAGGCCGCGCGTAAGCGCCAGGAGACGAGCGCGGCGACCGCGATCGCGCCGAGTGCGGTGAGCGGAATCGCACTCCTCCACGGCGGCGCGTGGAAGCGCCGGTCGACGAACGCATCGCGAAGCCGCGAGGAGCCGCGGGCGACGAGCTTCGGGCGGCGATCGTGATGCAGCCCGACCGTCAATTGCTCTCCGACGCGCATGAGCCGGTCGACGCGCTGCGGATCGCGTAACTCGACGCCGAGTTCGGAGAGCGGCAGCACGACGTCGTTCGTAGCCGTTTGTAAGCGCGCGATGCCGAGCGCGTCGTGACGCTCGACGATCGTGCCCGTGTATTCGTCGCCCGGCCGCAGCGGCGTCGAACGGCGATCGACGACGAGCGTGATTTGCGCGCCCGACGGCGCGGGGTCTTCGGGGAAGTGACGGCGGTTGCGGATGTGCGCCGGAGGATCCGTGTGCGAGGTCGGTAGCGCATGACGTTGCGCTTCGTCCGGAGCCAACGCGCGCCGGCCGCGCTCGTCGAGTTCCACCTCCGTGCCGTCGGGCAAGCGCGCGCGGCCGTGCGGACGGCCGCCCACGATGACGAGCCGCACGCTGCCGTCGGCATTGTGATAGGCGATGTCGCGCGCGCCGTCACCGAGGTCGCCCGGCGTGCCCGGATAGGAACCGAAGTTCGCGCGGTGCACGGGGTCCTCGGCCCCGGGATAGCCCGTCCACTCGAAACGAATCGCGTTCCCCGGTTTCGGCACGGCGCGCGGATCGACGCCGCTGACGAGCAGCACGCCGACGGCGTACGAGTTCGAATCGCGGCCGATCCGTAAAAAAGGGAGTTCGATGGCGAGATAGCGCTGGTCGCCGTCGTAGGCGCGCGGCGCCGAGCAAACGAGATTCGCGAAAAATTCTTCGCTCAGTCCGAGCGGCGGCGCGATGACGAGCGGTTCGAAATCCATAACGCCGCGCTTCGCGAAATCGTCCTCGGGATACCGGAACGGGACGAGTCCGCCGGAGCCGTTGGCTTTTCGCGGCCCGGCTTCGACGACGGTTGCCTGCGCCGCGTCCGCGCCGACGGCCGCGAGAAAGAGGTGGCCACCGAAGTCCTGCTCCCACACGAGTCGCCGCGACGGCACCGTTACGAAGCCGAGCGGAATTTGCGGCGTGGTGACGTCGAGAGCGAACCAAACTGCAGGCCGGCCGATGAGGGCGACGGTATGACGCGGCAATTTCCATGTATTCGGAATAACGACGTTGCTGCCGTCGAGCACCGGCCGTTCGGCCGGCGCTTCGGCTTGTACGGTCGAGGTTAAGAAGCGAGGGATTCGCGCTTGAAACCGCATGGCCAGGGTCTTTTATGGAATCGAGGGCGGTCCACCGCTCGCAACCGACCGTCACTTTCAGATAGGCGAGGTCTGCAACGGAAAGGAGTTAAAATAATTGCGGAACATTCTTCCAAGGCGTGCGTCCGCCGCAAGTTTTCGCGCGGGCGTTTCCGGCCGTCGATCCTTGAATGTTAGGAGTCCACAATGAAACGTTACCGACCGCTTGCCGGGGCACTCGTCCTCGGAGCATTTACCTTCTCTGCCCTTCACCATTCGGCAACCGCCGTGGCGGAAGACGAGACGCTCACGATTGCGAGCGTCAACAACCCGCAGATGATCGATATGCAGCACGTCTCCTCGGATTTCACGAAAAAGACGGGCATCAAGGTCAATTTCGTCATCCTGCCCGAGAACACGCTGCGCCAGAAGGTGACGGCCGACGTCGCGACCGGCGGCGGACAGTTCGACATCGCGACCGTCGGCACGTACGAAGTGCCGAATTTCGCGAAGAACAAGTGGATCGACGACTTAGCGCCTTATTTCTCGAAGTTAAGCTCCGCCGACCGCACCGCTTACGATCTGAACGACTTGCTGCCGAACATTCGTAAGGGCCTTTCCTACCAAGGCGATCTCTACGCCGTGCCCTTTTACGGCGAGAGTTCGATGACGTTTTATAATAAGAAGTCGTTCGCCGACGCGGGCCTCACGATGCCGATGCATCCCACCTGGGATCAGATCGCGGGCTTCGCTAAGAAGCTCAACGCGCCGTCGAAGAATCAGTACGGCATCTGCCTGCGTGGCTTGCCCGGCTGGGGCGAGATGGGCGCACCGCTGACGACGGTCATCAATACCTTCGGCGGTTCCTGGTTCGACGAAAGCTGGCAGCCGCAGCTCACCACAAACCCCACCAAGGAAGCGATCACGTTCTATCTCGACTTAGTGAAGAATTACGGCGAACCGGGCGCGACGTCGTCGGGCTTCACGGAGTGCGAAACGGATTTCTCGCAGGGTAAGGTCGCGATGTGGGTCGACGCGACGTCCGCCTCGGGCCAAGTCTCCGATCCCAAGAGCTCGAAAGTAGCGAGCGACGTCGGGTACGCCTTCTCGCCGACCAAAACGACGCCGCTCGGCTCGCACTGGCTTTGGGCCTGGTCGCTGACGCTCGAATCGTCATCGAAGCATAAGGATGCCGCGTTCAAGTTCATGCAGTGGGCGACGGATAAGAAGTACATCCGGCTGATCGCGAATGAAAAGGGCTGGGGCAACGTGCCGCCCGGTACGCGTCTCTCGACCTTCCAGGACCCGGGCTATAAGAAAGCCGCACCCTATGGTTCGATCATTCTCGCTTCGATCCAATCGGCCGACCCGACGCATGCGACGCTCAAGAAGGTTCCGTACACGGGCGTGCAGTTCGTCGGCATCCCCGAGTTCCAAGAGATCGGTACGACCGTGACGCAGAACCTCGCGCAGGCACTGAGCGGCGGCGCGACCATCGATCAGCAACTCCAGCTCTCGCAAACGCAAGTAACGCGCACGATGACACAGGCGGGTTATATTAAGTGACTCTGGCGCGGTCGGCGCGACTCTTTTTCATCGCTCCGGCGGTGGTCTATCTCGTCGCGCTGACCCAGGCGCCGTTCCTCCTCACGCTGTGGTACAGCGTGCACCGGTGGATTCTCACGTCGCCCGAACTCGGCGTACGCTTCGTCGGTCTCGATAATTTCAAATACACGCTACTGAGCGATCCGACGTTCCGCGCGGCGGTCGTCAACCTCGTGCTCATCACGGTCGGCATCGTGGCGCTCTCGCTGCTGTTCGGAACGATCTTCGCGCTGCTGCTGCAACGGCCGTTTCCGTTGCGGTGGCTCGCGCGATCGCTCGCCATCGCGCCGTTCTTCGTGATGCCGACCGTCAACGCGGTCATTTGGAAGAACCTGCTCTTCAACCCGATCTTCGGCCTCTTCACGTGGCTGGAGACGAGCATCGGGCTCCCGCGCTTCGATATCCTCGCGACGTTTCCGAAGGCGGCGATCATCACGATCGCCGTCTGGCAATGGACGCCGTTCATGATGCTCATCATCCTCGCCGGCTTACAATCGGTTCCCGACGACGTGCGGGAAGCGGCTAAACTCGACGGCGCCAACTCGTGGAACGAGTTCGTCTCGATTACGCTGCCGCTCGTCCGGCCGTACATCGAACTCGCCGTGTTGCTCGCAACCGTTTACGTGCTGCAACTCTTCGGTGAAATCTACGTGGCGACGCAAGGCGGACCGGGTTCGGAAACGACGACGCTGCCGTACTACGTCTACCAAACGATATCGCAATCCAACGACGTCGGCACGTCGGCGGCGCAAGGCGTCTTCGCCGTCATCGTCGCCTCGCTCATCGCGGCGCTACTGATCCGGCTGCTGCTGCGCACGTTCCGGACGGCGACGGCATGAAGAAGCCCGCCGACGCCGGCCTAACGCTGCTGACGTACGTCGCCGTCTTGGCGATGTTCTTTCCGATCCTTTGGACGGCCGTCGCCGCCCTGAAGACCGAAGCGAACGCGGTCTCGCTGCCGCCGAGCATCGCGTTTGCGCCCACGTTCGAAAACTTCGTTAACGCGCTTACGAACGCCGGCTACGCGAGCTTTTTCTTTCACTCCGCCATCATTACGATCGGTTCGACGGCGCTCGCGTTCGTACTCGGCGTGCCCGCCGCGTTCGCGCTCGGTTTGTTCCCGACGAAGGGCACGGCGGGGACGCTATCCTGGGTTCTCTCGACGAAGATGATGCCGGCGGTCGGCGTAGTCGTACCGCTCATCATCATCTATAAGAAAATTCAGCTCTTCGACACCTTCGCCGGCATGATTCTGCTGTACGCGGCGATCAATCTGCCGCTCGTCATCTACATGATGCGCTCGTTCTTCGCCGAGATTCCGCCGGACCTCATCGAAGCGGCCCGGATCGACGGTGCCGGCATCTGGCGGATCATGGGCACGATCGCGCTCCCGCTCGCGACGCCGGGTCTGGCGGCGACGGCACTCCTATGCGTCATCTTCGCCTGGAACGAATTCTTTCTCGTCATCAATCTCGCCGGACCCAACGCCTCGACGTTGCCGGTTTACATCGCCGGCTTTATGACGAGCGAGGGGTTATTTTGGGCCCGCATGTCGGCGGCTTCGACGCTCGCGATCCTGCCGGTCCTCATCGCGGGTTGGAGCGCCCAGCAGGCTCTCGTACGCGGCCTGACCCTCGGCGCCGTAAAGTAAGGGATGCGCCGCCCGCGAAACGGGTGGCGCGAAGCCGCTTACTGCGAACCGGGCTCGGCTAGGCTGCGGTGAGCGGCAGCGCTTACGCTCTCGGGTAAGATTTTCGAAATCTCACCCTGGATTTTGGTCTTAGACGGCCCGGCGAAGAATTCGCCCGTACCGGCCATCAGAGCTTCAAATCCTTGTTCGGCGACTTGCTCGACGGAGGCGCGTTCGCCCTCGCCCGCACCGGCCTTGGTATCGAGCATGGCGGCTCGCGCGAAGAAGTCGGTCTCGGTCGGTCCGGGCATCATGGTCGTGACCGTCACGCCCGTATCCTTGAGTTCGTCGCGCAGAGCGGCGGCGAAAGCCTTGTCGAAGGCTTTCGAGGCGGCATAGACGGCTTCGAACGGCCCCGCTTGCACGGCCGCGATCGACGAGGTTACGAGGACGCGCCCTTTCCCTCGGGCGACCATCTTCGGCATCACGCGCTTAGCGAGGTGGACGACGGAACGGCAATTGAGATCGACGATCTCGAGTTCGCGCTCGAGCGGCGTCTCGACGAAAGCGCCGCCTATGCCGACGCCGGCGTTGAGCAGCAGCGCGTAGACGTCGCGCGAGCCGATCGTTTCGGCGAGACGTTCGACTCCTTCGCTTTTCGCGAGATCCGTTCGGCACGCTTCGACGGTACCGCCGAGAGCTCGCAATCGACGCGCGGCTTCAACCAACCCGGCGTCTTCGGCCGCCACGATCACGTTGTATCCGCGTTTTGCGAACTGCTTGGCGAGTTCGAAACCGATGCCGTTCGAGGCGCCGGTCACGACGACCAACCCCTGCTCTGTATGCTCCATAAGTTATCTATTCCGGGCGCGCCCGCGGCTATGCACGCTTGGCGGTTCGCCGGGCCAAGGTCAGCGCGTGGCGGTATCGGGCGAGTCGATTTGCGGTACCGCTTGCGGAAACGCGTAGCCGGAGTAGGCGGCGCTGACGTGGTCGCTGCGCGCTTCGCCCGTTCGTGACGAAAGATTTCCGTCATAAGCGAAGCGCTGCAAGAGCCAATACGTCTGCACGAGCGCGTAGTCGAGTTCGAACGTTTGGCCCGGCGCGACGAGCGTGACCCGCGACGGCAGGTACGTTTGCGGATCGAACCAGACGTCCCGGTAGACGAAGTGATCGGGTTGCGCCGCGAAGGACCGCTCGTCGCGCGTTGCCGGCGTGAGGACGATATGGGACTCGTCGCCGTCCGCGTACCGCGCGGAGTAACCGCCCACGCTGGCGACGACGACCGTGTCGCCCGGCGCGGGCGAGGGCGCGGCGAACCGTTTCGGATGCTCGTACGCGACGTCGAGCCGGACGTGACCGCCCGTTACGTCGAAGGCGAACGCCCACTGGGCGAGCGCATCGACGTTCGGATCGAGCGGCAGCGGGGCGCCGAGGGCCGGCACGCCAGCGCCGGTGGCGACGAGCGCTTTACCGTCGGCCGTCCGCACGGTAACGGTCTGGACTTCGTTCGGCGGCAGGCCCGGAGCGTTCGTCGCAACGTCCGCGCGGTAGGAAACGTATCGCGCAGCCTGAGCGAAAGCGGCGGCGGCGGCGTCCGCGACGCGTTCGAAGGCGGCGTCGGCGGAGATCAGCGAACGCGCCGCGCGACGTTCGAAGGGCGGGTCACGCCGCGGCGATCGAGCGGACGATTCGCTCGAAGCGTTCCATGGCGTCGGCGATCTGAGCTTCGCTCACGATAAGCGGCGGCACGAAGCGCAGCGTGTTATCGCCCGCGCCGTTAATGATCAGCCGCTCGCGTTCGCGCGCGCCGTCGACGAACGCCTTGGTAACGTACGGCGCGCGGACCGGCAGTCCGAGCATGAGGCCGAGGCCGCGCGGTGGCGCGAACACGTCGGGATAGCGCTCTGCGAGGCGGTGCAGATGCGCGCGAAAGACGGCGCCCGTGCGGACGACGTGCGCGTCGAGAGCGAGCCGGTCGCGGGTGTAGAGATGTTCGAGTGCCGCCGCGCACGGAACGGGTGAGCCGCCGAAGGTCGTGCCGTGATCGCCGGGTTGCAACGCGCTCGCCGCCGCGCCGTCGATGAGCACCGCCCCGATCGGCAGCCCGTTCGCCAGCGCCTTCGCCATCGTAATGAGGTCGGGCCGCACGCCGGCCGTTTCGAAGGCGAAGAGCGTTCCGAGCCGCCCCATACCGCATTGTACCTCGTCGAAGATCAGCAGCGCGCCGCGCGCGTCGCACAGACGGCGGGCGGCCGCAAGGAACTCGGCCGATGCGGGCTTCACGCCGCTCTCGCCTTGCACGGGTTCGACGATGAACGCCGCGACCGTGTCGTCGAGCGCGCGTTCGAGCGCCGCTACGTCGTTGAACGGCGTGTACGCGAACCCGCCGGGTAGCGGCTCGAACCCCTCTTGATACGCCGGGCTGGCCGTGGCGGCGAGCGCCCCGAGCGTGCGGCCGTGAAACGAACCTTCGCAGGAAAGAATGGTGCGGCGCGCCTCACCGCGCCGGAACGCGCGCTTGCGCGCGAGCTTAATCGCGGCTTCGTTCGCTTCGGTCCCGGAGTTGCAGAAGAAGACGCGCTCGAAGCCGGAGCGGGCGGCGAGCTCGTTCGCGAGCGTGCCCGACGGCTCGTGATAGAAGAGATTGCTCGCCTGCACGAGCGTGGCGGCTTGCGTCGCGATCGCCTGCGTGATTGCGGGATGGGCGTGACCGAGCGCGCAGACCGCGATGCCGGCGACGAAGTCGAGATAGCGGACGCCGTTCGTGTCGATGAGTTCGCAGCCCTCACCGCGCGCGATCGTGATCGGCGCGCGATTGTAATTCTTTAAGAGGTGCGGATGATCGGCGAACCGTTCGGCTTCGGCGCGAGGCGCGGCGATGGGGGAGCCGAAGAGCGCGGCCGGGGTGCGGAAGATGCTCACGTGCGGTAGTGCGCGTTGATGCGCACGTAATCGCGCGAGAGATCGCAACCCCAGGCCGTGGCGCGCGCGGTGCCGAGGCCGAGATCGAGCCGCACGTGCACGGCCGTGTTTTCGAGTTCGCGATGCGCTTCGGCTTCGGAGAGTATTTCGAGCGCGCCGCGGTCGACCCAAAGTTTATCGCCGAGATACAGCGACCAGGTGCCGGCATCGAGCCCGGCGCGTGCGCTGCCCGCCGCCGCGATGATGCGGCCCCAGTTCGGATCTTCACCATAGAGCGCCGTGCGGACGAGATTCGAATTGACGACCGCGCGCGCGCCCGCGCGGGCCAGCGCCTTATCGCGCGCGCCGGCGGCGGCGCCCGTCCGCGCGTTGGGCGCGCCCCCGCCCG
>CAXUFI010000078.1:0-9590 GCA_964250245.1 uncultured bacterium | reverse complement strand
GAGCACGACTTCGGCTTCCCAGCCGCGCCGCCGCGCCTCGTGGCCGAGCGCACGCACCATCGCTGCGAACGTGCCGGCGTAGGGCGCGCCGTAATTCGCGAGGATAACGAGCCGCGGCACGCTATGCGCCCGCGAGCTCGCGCACCGGCCGCTGCGGTTCGGAGAGCAGCATGCCGCGGTAGAGCACCATGAGCGAAAACGCGAGCCAAACGTACTTCGCATTGAAGTCGGACGTCGAAAAGCCCGACACGACGATCGCGAGAAACGCGCCTTCGAGCACGAGCCGCAATTCGAACCGCGCGGGCGTCTCGCGCGCGAGGCCGCGCAGGGTCCGGAATTGCTTGTAGAGCGCGACCGCGAAGATCGCGAAACCGACGACGCCGAGTTCGGTCGCGATCAAGAGCGGCACGTTGTGCGCCGCCCAGTGGTACCCGAGCACGTATTTCGAATAGACGTTGATGTATTCGCGATCGAAGGCGTCGGCAAAATTGCCGACGCCGGCGCCCGCGAACCAGTAGTCGCGGAACGCGTACAGCCCGATATGCCAGATGTCGCGGCGACCCGCGCCGCCGTCGATCTGCGCCTGCGCGAAGCGAGCCGGCAGATTGGGGTTGCTGATGAGGGTCGTCGTCAGCGCGACCGCGAGTAAGCCCGCGATCCACAGCCGGTGGCGCGAACGGACGATGAGATAGAGAAAGACCACGCCGAGATCGATGAAACCGCCCCGCGAACCGGAAGCGGCGAAACCGAGCACGAGGATCGCGAGCGCGGGGAGCATGGCGAGCGAAAGCAGTAGCCGGCGCGAATTAAACAGCCAATAGAGCGCGACCGCGGTGGGCAACACGAGCGCGGTCGCGAGAGCGTTGGGATCGACGAGCGCATCGCCGACCGCGATCATGACGCGCGAGACGCCTTCCGCCACGATCAGGCTCTGACCGCTGTGATACAAATATGCATCGTAACCTCCGGAGATTACGCCGGCCACGACGATAGCTCCGAGGACCGTTTCGAATTCTTTACGCGTTACGCGCACGAAGGCGAGTAACGAAAACAGCGCGACGAGGCCGGCGTACATCTGAAAGTTGCGCAGCGCATCGGTTAGATCGAGCGCCCACAGCATCGTGATGCACATCCAAACGAGCAGAACGAGCCAAGCGGCGACGGCCCCCGGCGGCGCGAGCGCGCGGCCGCGGCGCAAGATCCGGATCAGCAGCGCCGCCGCGGTAACGGCGCCAAGGAGCTTGGCGAGGGTCCCGCCGCTGCCGAGGCTGCTGAGCGAATCGAACGGCAGTACCAAGATATACGCGCAGAACGGGAACACGAGCGGCGACCGGAGCGCGCCGTAGACCGCGAGCGGTCCGAGCGCGACGATCGCCAGAGAGACCAGCGTCAGTTTCGAGTCGCCGCGCAGATACGCGGTCGCGGCGAGCAAGACCGTGGCGACGTACGCGCACGTGCCGAGAACGAACCCCCGGCGAACGGCGCTCGCGCGCCCGACGCCGCCGGGCAATACGAAAGAGCGGGCCATCGTCGGCAAGCCTGAGCGAAAGCGGGCTCCTTGTAAAGAGACGTTCGAACCATGGCAGCCGATCGGCCACGGCCGTCGAAGCACGCCGGAGTATGCTCGATCCGACGCCCCCGGAAGCTCCCCGGCGCAAGCCCGCTTGGCTCAAAGTCAAACTCGCCCACGGCGAAAATTACGAGCGTCTGCGGCGCGACGTCGCGTCGCTCGATCTGCACACCGTCTGCCAAGAGGCGATGTGTCCGAATATCGGCGAGTGCTGGGGCGCGGGGACGGCGACGATCATGATCCTCGGCGATACGTGCACGCGCGCCTGCCGGTTCTGCAACGTAAAGACCGGGAGCCCGCGCGGCGAGGTCGACTGGCTCGAGCCCAAGCGAGTCGCCGAGGCCGTGGCCAAGCTCGGCTGGCAGTATCTCGTTCTGACCGCGGTCGATCGCGACGATCTCGCCGACGGCGGAGCGGCCATCTTTGCGAGCACCGTGCGCATGATTCACAAACACGCGCCGCAAGCGAAGGTCGAATGCTTGACCGGCGACTTCGCCGGCGACGGCGACGCGCTCGACATCGTGCTCGAAGCGCGGCCCGAAGTGCTCGCGCACAACCTGGAGACCGTCCGCCGGCTTCAGCCGGCCGTACGGGATAAGCGCGCGACCTTCGAGCGGTCGCTCGCCGTTCTCGAGCGCGCGCGCCGCAGCGGGTCCGTCCGGTTTACGAAGACGTCGCTCATGCTCGGCTTGGGCGAAACCGAAGCGGAGATCGCCGAGGCGATGGACGCCGCGCGCGGCGCCGGCGTCGACATCTTTACGATGGGGCAGTATTTGCAGCCGAGCAAACGTCACCTCGACGTCGTCGAGTTCGTAACGCCGCAAAAATTCGAGCGGCTACGACGGGCCGGCGTCGCGAAGGGGTTCCGCCACGTCGTTGCGAGCCCGCTCTCGCGGAGTTCCTACCATGCGGAGCAAGCCTTCGACGTCTGATCCGGACGCGCCGCGCGACGGCTTACCGCCGCGCGAACGGCGCATCGCCTATACCGCGCTCGCCTTGGCGACCGCGATGTCCGTGCTCGACGGCTCGATCGCCAATACGGCCCTGCCGCAGATCGCGCGCGACCTGCGCTCGGCGCCCGCGGCGTCGATCTGGGTCGTCAACGGTTTTCAATTGGCCGTGACCATGGCGCTGCTGCCCTTCGCCTCGGTCGGTCAGATCTTCGGTCCGGTGCGCGTCTACCGCGCGGGCGTCGTCGTGTTCGTCGCGGGTTCGCTCCTCTGCGCGCTCGCGCGCCGCCTCGATCTGTTAATCCTGGCGCGCATCTTGCAAGGGGTCGGAGCCGCGGCCATCCTCGCGATCTCGCCCGCGATCTTGCGCGATATCTTTCCGCGCGCCGAACTCGGGCGAGCGCTCGGGATCAACGCGCTCGTCGTCGCGAGCAGCGCGGCGGCGGGGCCCACGCTCGGCGGATTGATCCTCGGCTTCGCCTCCTGGCCCTGGCTCTTCGCCATCAACGTGCCGCTCGGGATCGCGAACTCGCTATTCAAGCGCGCGCTGCCGAGCGACGTCCGGCGCGGCGGCCGGCTCGACGTGACGAGCGTCGTAACGAGCGCCCTCGGCTTTTCGCTCGTCATCTACGGTCTCGACGGGTTCGCGCGGGCCGAGCCGCTCTGGACGATCGCGCTACGGATCGCGGCCGGCGGCGCGTCGCTCGCGGTCTTCGCCCGCCGTCAATTTACGCTGGCCGTGCCGATGATCGCGCTCGATCTCTTTACGATCCCGTCGTTCTCCTTCGCCGGAGCGACGTCGTTTGCGACGTTCACCGCGCAAGGCGTCGCTTTCGTCGCTCTGCCGTTCTTCTTTCAGGAAGCGCTCGGCAAGACGCCGCTCGGCTCCGGCCTGCTGTTGACGGCGTGGCCCGTCTCGATCGCCTGCGTCGCGCCGCTCGCCGGCCGGCTCTCGGACCGGTACCCCGCCGGGGTGCTCGCGACCGCGGGTCTGGCCGTCCTCACGCTCGGCCTCGGGATGTACGCCACGCTGTCGCCGGCGGCGAGTTCGCTCGTCATCGTGTTGCACGGCGTGGTATGCGGCCTCGGCTTCGGGTTTTTTCAATCGCCGAACAATCGCGAATTGATCGGCTCCGCACCGCGCAGCAAGAGCCCGAGCGCGGCCGGGCTGCTCGCCGCGATCCGGACGGGCGGTCAGACGCTCGGAGCGTCGCTCGTCGCGATCGTATTCGGCGCGTGGGGAGCGTCCGTGGCGGTGGACGGCGCGGCTCGCACCGCGCTCCTGCACGCGGTCCCGATCGCGCTTTGGATCGCGTGCGCGTTCGCCGCCGTCGCCACGGTCGCGAGCGGCTTGCGCTTACGCACACATCCCGCACCGGCTCCGGCACCGGGCTTGTGACCGCGCTCAAACCTTGCGAACGGGCGGCTCGCGGGCAAGCTTTTCCGCGCCGGCCTGCCGTATTAGCGGGTAATGAGAGCCTTCTCGGAACAGCGCGCACCCGTACCGCCGTTCCTGCGCGATTTAGCCGCGATCGGACGTCACCGCAACGTTCGCATCATCATTCGCCTTCATGAAACTCCGCTGCGTTTCAACGAAGTCGTCGCCGGTTTTCCGGGCGCGGGCGAAGACGGCATCAATAACTCGCTGCGCGAGCTCGATACGGCGGGGCTCATCACGAGGCGGGTCGAGCCCGGCCCGCCGTTACGCGTTCTCTACGCGCTCACGTCCGTCGGCGAGCGTCTCGCACCCGCGCTCGAATCGCTCGCCGCTTGGGCGCTCGAAACCGAACGGCCGGTCTTGGCGCCGGCCCGTCAAGCGTAAACGCCGCGCGTATCCATCGACGCGACGACGCGTTCGATCGCGAGCATGTAGGCCGCCGTCCGCAGCGAAACGTTCCGTAGCTCGGCGAGCGCGCTCACTTTCGCGAAATTTTCGAGCAGGACGTCGGCCAAACGTTCGTTGACCTCGGACTCTTTCCAAAAATATCCGGCCCGGTCTTGAACCCATTCGAAATACGAAACCGTTACGCCGCCGGCGTTCGCGACGATATCGGGGATAACGACGAGGCCGCGCTCGGCGAAGATGCGGTCGGCGTCCGGAGCGGTCGGCCCGTTCGCGCCTTCGACGATGAGCGCGGCGCGTACGTTACGGGCGTTAGCCGCCGTAAATTGCTTCTCGAGAGCCGCCGGCACGAGCACGTCGCACGGTAATTCCAGCAACGCGTCGTTCGTAATGCGCTCGCCGCCGCGATAGCCGTCGAGCGACTGATGCTCCTGCGCGTAAGCGACGGCGCCCGGCACGTCGATACCGGCGGGATTATGATAAGCCCCCGTAACGTCGGAGATCGCTACGACCGTGCAACTCGCCGCGGCGAACATCTTCGCCGCGACCGAACCGACGTTGCCGAATCCTTGAATCGCGATCTTGGCGCCGGCCGGCTCGATCCCCATGCGCCGCATCTGCGCGAGCGCCACGAGCGAGACGCCGCGTCCCGTCGCTTCGACGCGACCGCGCGAACCGCCGATGGCGAGCGGTTTCCCGGTCACCACGCCGGGCACGTGCTGCCGGACGTGCATGCTGTAGGTGTCCATGAACCAGGCCATGATCTGCGGCGTCGTGCCGACGTCGGGCGCGGGCACGTCCTTATCGGGTCCGACGACCTCGACGAGTTCGGCCGCGTAGCGGCGCGTAATGCGCTCGAGTTCGCCTTTCGAAAGGCTCGCGGGATCGCAGGTCACGCCGCCCTTGCCGCCGCCGAACGGCAGGTCGACGACGGCGCATTTCCACGTCATCCAAAACGCGAGTGCCGTCACTTCATCGAGCGTGACGCCGGGATGGAAGCGGATGCCGCCCTTCGCCGGGCCGCGGGCGAAATTGTATTGCACGCGATAACCGGTGAAGACGTCGAGTTCGCCGTTGTCGCGCTGAAACGGAATCGAGAAGATGATCTGCCGCGAAGGCTGCGTCAGAATGCGCCGCAGCCCGGGAGCGAGATCGAGCAGAGCCGCCGCTTCGTTAAAATAGGCGATCGCGTCCCCGAACACCGATACTTCGCGAATCGCGGTCAACATCGTCCGGACGGGGCGTCACTCGAGTGTTGCACCACACCGATTTCCGGCTCGGCCTTCGGTACCCCTACATTTGGACATTTGCAAGCGACAAGGGTGGGCCAAATGTCGAGCCGCCGAGCATTTGCAAACTTTATAGAACGTTCGCCACGGTTCTCGTTACGAAGCTTCGTCTGAAGTATCACTCGGCAGCCGGTGGAGCGAGCGGATCCGCTTTGCATAATAGGTAAACTGCCGTAATGAAGTGACCGGGTCATCAGCAGCGGACAAGAAGGATCGTCGTATGACTCGCAGCTGTGCCGCTAAGGATTCGCTGCAGACGGTGCCGGATATACCTGCTGCGGATATCGCCCGCGGCGCGGATGGAACGAGGCGCGCGTTACACGTTGAAGCGGAAATTGACGACGTCGCCCTCGCGCATGACGTACTCCTTGCCTTCGCTGCGAAGCAGGCCGGCCGCCTTGATCGCGTCCATCGTGCGCAGCCGGGCGTAATCGTCGTACGATACGATCTCCGCCCGGATGAAGCCGCGCTCGATATCGGAGTGAATTTTGCCCGCCGCTTGCGGGGCTTTCGTTCCGGTCTCGATCGTCCAAGCGCGGGCTTCGATCTCGCCCGCCGTTAGAAACGTCATGAGGCCGAGTTGACGGTACGCGGAGACGATCAGCCGCTCGAGACCGCTGGTGTCGATGCCGAGCTCGTTGCGAAACGTCTGCGCCTCATCTTCATCGAGTCCGGCGAGTTCCGCTTCGATCTTACCGCAAAACGCGATCGCGAGGCTTCCCTCGGCGGCCGCGAAATCGAACACGCTCCGAGCCAGCGCGCCCGGCCGGCCGATCTGCGCCTCGTCGACGTTAGCCACGTACAGCAGCGGCTTCCCGGATAATAAGAAGCTCTCGCGCGCCAGCTCCGTCTCGAGCGAGTCCGCGGTAAACGAACGTGCAGGCCGCCCCTCTTCAAGAGCCGCGCGCAGCGCTTTGGCCGCGCTCAAACGCGCGGCGAGTTTCGGGTTGACGCGCGCTTCGCGTTCGAGCTTGTCGACTCGCTTACCGAGCGACGCCAAGTCGGCCAGCGCCATTTCGATATTAATGATTTCGATATCGCGCAGCGGGTCCGGTCCGCCTTCGACGTGCGTCACGTCGTCGTCTTCGAAGCAGCGCACGACCATGGCCACGGCATCGGTTTCGCGAATGTGGCTCAGGAACGCGTTCCCGAGCCCGGCGCCGGAACTCGCGCCGCGCACGAGCCCGGCGATATCGACGAAGCGCATCGTCGCGGGGACGATGCGCCGAGCCGAAACGATGTCCGAGAGGACGCGCAACCGGCCGTCGGGTACGGGCACCTCGCCGACGTTGGGTTCGATGGTGGCAAACGGGTAGTTGGCTGCGAGCGCTTGCGCGGAGCGAGTCAAGGCGTTGAAGATGGTCGATTTACCGACATTCGGAAGCCCGACGATGCCGCAAGAGAGAGCCAAACCGTCGCTCGCGGTTCGCGTAGGGCAAGGATTCGTCCTGGATGCGTAGGATTTTCGCTCATGCGCCAAATGAAGGTCGACAAGCTCGGCATCGACCTCTTAACTCACGACCCGGTGGTCATCCTCAAGGATCTCGAAGGCAAACGTTATCTTCCGATTCTGATCGGCCCGTTTGAAGCGACCGCGATTGCCTTGGCGCTCGAAGGAACCGCGGTCCCGCGACCGCTGTCGCACGACCTGATGCGCACGATGCTCGAATCGCTGCACGCGTCGCTCGAACAGATCGTGATTCACGATATCAAGGATTCGACGTTTTTCGCGAAGCTGGTCGTGCGTCAGAACGGCGATACGCGCGAGATCGACGCGCGCCCCTCCGACGGCATCGCGCTCGCCCTGCGCATGCAAGCGCCCATCTTCGTTTCCGATAAGATCGTCCTCGAAGAGACCGTCGGCGATAAGAAAGCCGAAGCCGAAGAGTCGCAAAAGTTTCGCAAGTTTATCGAGGAACTCAAGCCGAGCGATTTTAAGGAGTAGCGTTCGCGCGCCATGTTCGGGCGAGCGACCCAGGCTACGCTACTGCGATGAATCGAGACTCGCAGCCGACGAATCGCGAACTGCTGGAAGCGATCTTCGCCTTACGTGCATTCACGGAAACCGGTTTGCAACGGCTCGACGCCAAAGTCGATCTGTTGCGGTTGGATATGAACCGTCGATTCGACCGTGTCCATCAGGATTTGGACGAGTTGAAAGTGCGCGTCACGCGGCTCGAGGCGGGGCGGGCGTAACGCGCTGCGGGCTTTCCGCAGCGCGCGTCCGAGGACCGGGCCGCCGCTTCCCGAACCTCGCCACGTCTTTGCTATTGGAGGTTCATGTGGCTGTGGAACGAGCCGAAATCGGAGTTTTCGGAGGCTCCGGTTTCTACTCGCTGCTCGAGCGCGCGCGCGAGGTTTGGATCGAAACCCCGTACGGCGCACCGAGCGACAAGGTAGCGATCGGTGAGATCGCGGGGAAGACGGTCGCCTTTTTACCGCGGCACGGCAAGGAGCATCTCTACCCGCCGCAGACGATCAATTACCGGGCCAATCTTTGGGCGATGAAAGAGCTCGGCGTGTCGCGCATCATCGGGCCGACGGCCTGCGGCTCGCTTAAGAAAGATGTCGCCCCGGGCGACATGGTCGTCGCCGATCAGGTCGTCGACCGCACGACGGGCCGGCGCGACACGTTTTACGACGGTCCGATTACGACCCACGTCAGCTTCGCCGATCCGTATTGCCCGCAGTTGCGTCCGCTCGCGATCGAGGCGCTCAAATCGCTTTCGATCACGACGCACGAAACGGGCACCATCGTCGTGATTCAGGGCCCGCGCTTTTCCACGCGCGCCGAATCGAAGTGGTTTCAAGACGCGGGTTGGGAGGTCATCAACATGACGCAGTATCCCGAGTGTTATCTCGCGCGCGAGCTCGAGATCTGCTACGTGAACATCTCGCTCATCACCGATTACGACGTCGGTCTGCCGGGCGCGCCGCCCGTCACGCACGAAGACGTGCTCAAAGTTTTCGCGAGCAACAACGATCGCGTGAAGCAGGCGATCTTCAAGATCATCGCAGCGATTCCGAGCGAGCGCACCTGCGGTTGCGGGTCGGCGCTCGCGAGCGCGCGAGCGTAGCGGCGCTTTGCGCAACCTCGGCGCGGTCGACTTCGCGGCGTACGGTCGCGCGTTCGTACTGCTCGCGCGCAATCCGCTGATCGCTCTCGCGCCGCTCGTGGCCTACGTCGCGCAAATCTTGCTCTTCAAGCTCTTTCCGGTGCAGATCGACGCGGGTTTCCTAAGCAGCGCGAATTCGGGGCTCGCCGGACTCATCGCGCAACTCGTCGGTTCGTTCGGGCTCGCGGTCGCTCTGATCGTCGCCTCCAAAGCGTGGCGCAGCGCCCGCGCGCCCTTCGACGACGCCTGGGACGAAGCGCGCCGCAAAGCGGGCGATATCTTGTTCGCCGCGCTCGGCTTCGGTTTCGTCATCTACATCGCGTCGCTCGTGGGGTCGTTCCTCGGCGAGTTCGGGACCATCGCGCTCACGCTCGTCGCCTACTATTTTTTCATCTATACGATGCCCGCGGCGGCCATCGGCGGGGTGCCGGGCAGCGCGTCGCTCAACGTTTCGGTGGAACGCGCGCGCCGCGCGCCGCTGCCGACGCTCGTCGTCACGGCGGTCTACATGCTCGCGTTCACGTTCGTGCCGACGCTCGCCGTACAAGCCTTGGGCCCCGTCTTGCTCGGCAATTCGCTCTTCGCGTCGGGCATCGCTTCGTCGCTCATCGTCGCGGTCATCAAAGCGATCGTCTCCGGCTACGTCGCGCTCGTGCTCGCGAAGACGTACGAAGACGTTTCCTACGGGCGTTCGTTCTAGTCCGGCATACTAGCCGGCACGCGCGCGCGATCGCAGCCGGGCCGCGAGGATCTCGCGCAGCACCGGCGCGAGCACGTAGCATTGTTTGTACGCGTCGCGCCGGCGCTGCGATTCCGCCGCAA
>CAXUFI010000077.1:0-9689 GCA_964250245.1 uncultured bacterium | reverse complement strand
CTGCCGGGCGTGCATCTGGTCTACGGCTCGCGGGTCGCGGACCTCGGTGCGCTCGCCGAGGCCGAACACGTCTTGGCGCTCGCGACCGAAGAGTTGCGCGGGCTCCCGGAAGCGACGCCGGTCGTCGTCATCGCCGCGCGCCGGGAAGCCTAACGTACGACTTAGTTCGGTGCGAACGTCCTCTTCCGCGGCAGCGCGCGGCCGAGCTTCGTTCCGAACGAAGGGATCGGCAGCGCGATCGCCATCTTCGCAAGCGTGCTTAAAAGCGACGGTTTGAGAAGCTCCGCCGGCATCGCGCCGAGGTAGTGATCGTTGCCGGAAACGCACGATTGCAAGAACGAACGCCACGTTACGTCGTCGAACATCGCGAACGCGCCCTCGGCGCCGAAGCCCACGCCCTGCGTTTTCATCTCGGCGCCCGACGTCGCGGGCGCGAACGTCGTGACGATCCGGCGCAACGCGCGCGCGTAACCCAGCGCCGTACAATAGGCTTGGAACGGCGAGAAACCGCGTCCGCGCCGAATGCGCTCGTACGCGATCCAGTTTACGAAGAAGGTGACGTGCCGCGCTTCTTCGAGCAGCACGACCTCGAAGATATCGGTCAACTCGGGAACGAAGAGTTGAATCTGTAAGGCGAGGCCGAAGATCCCGAAGCCGAAGAACGAGTCGATGCACTCCTCGTAACCGAAGTCGAGAAACGACCGCTCCGTCGGCGGCTGCGGCTCGACGTGGAGCGCCTCGACGGCGATGGCGTAGTGCCGGAGCATCACGTCGAGGAGCCGCGCGTGACGCGATTCCTCGACGCCCTGCACGGCGAGTGCTTCGTGAATGATGGGGTCCGTTATCCGCTCGGCGAAGGCCGTGCACATCAGACCGGCGTTACGTTCCGCCGCTAAAGCCACGCTCCAAAAGGGTATGGAACGCAAACGGTCGATGGAGGTTTTATCGAGCCTGGGCCACGGCAGTTCCTCGGGTTCGAAGCTGCGGTGCGTGTCGATGAAGCTTTGACAGAAGAGGATTTTGTGGGCCTGCGAGCCGTGCGTCATGCTGGTCAATCCCTGGATGCTGCAAGCGATTCCTTTAGCATCGAGGGTGCCGCCGCATTTACGATGTTCGTCGGTCTTGCTACGTTCGTACTTCATATCGCTAACGCCGGCCGCTACGGTTATCAGCGCGACGAACTTTACTTCCTAAGTTGCGCCCAGCACTTGGCTTGGGGTTACGTCGATCAGCCGCCGCTCATCGCACTCGTTGCCAAGCTTGCTCGCTTGTTGTTCGGCGATTCGCTGTACGGTATCCGGCTGCTGCCGGCGCTGGCGGCGGCGGGAACCGTTATGATGACGGGCGTCGTGACGCGCCGCCTCGGGGGCGGGGCGGTCGCGCAGGGGCTCGCGATGCTCGGCATCGCGCTCGCGCCGTTCTATCTCGCGGTCGGCAATTTGCTTACGATGAATGCGTTCGAGCCGCTGCTTTGGATCGGCTCGGCCTATCTCTTTATCTTGGCCGACGAAGACGATCGCCGCTGGCAATGGCTCGCGCTCGGAGCCTTGACGGGGCTCGGCCTCATCAATAAGTACTCGATGTTTTTCTTTCTCGGCTCGTGCCTGGTGGCGATCGCGGTTACGCCGGTTCGCCGCGCCTTGCGGCGTCCGGGGTTTTGGCTCGCGAGCGGCGTCGCCGTGGCGATCGTCGCGCCGACGCTGGTGTGGCAAGGGATGCACGGCTGGCCGCAATTGGCCGTGTTGGAGCATGCCGCGCGCGAAAAGAACGTCGTCGTCGGGCCGCCGGCCTTCTACGCACAGCAAGTCCTCATGATGAATCCCGTCGCTGCGCCGCTCTGGTTGGCGGGCCTCTACGCGCTTATCTTCACGCCCGGCGGCCGCTCGCTGCGCTGGTATGGGCTCGCGTACCTCTTCTTGTCGGCGATCTATCTCGCGCTCGGCGCGAAAGTTTATTATCTCGCGCCGATGTATCCCGTGCTCTTCGCCGCCGGAGCGGTGCTGCTCGAGACGCGGTTAATGACGCTGCGCTTCGCCGCGGCCGCCTATGCGCTGCTCTTATTTGCAAGCGGGCTTGCGATCGCGCCGGAAGCCTTTCCGCTCCTGCCGCTGCCGGCGTTCATACGCTACGAAAACGTTCTCGATTTTCGCGGCATAAAGATGGAGCGGCACCCCGAGGGTCGCGTGCCGCAGCACTTCGCCGATCAACTCGGCTGGACGACGCTCGTCGTGAAGCTCGCCGGAGTGTACGAAGCGCTCTCTCCCGAACAGCGGGCGAAGAGCGTCATCTTCACGCGCGATTACGGCCAGGCGTCGGCCGTCGATTTCTTCGGCGCCCGTTACGGTCTGCCGGACGCGATCAGCGGTCATAACAATTATTTTCTCTACGGTACGCGGGGGGCATCGGGTGAGGTGGTCATCGCGGTCGGCATCGATCCGCGAACGCTGCGCCGGGAGTGGCGCACGCTCAAATTGGCCGGGACCTATCGCGACGATTACGTGTTGCCGGACTTTAATAATTTGCCGATCTACGTCTGCACGAACCCGATCACGCCTTTCGCCCGCTGGTGGCCCACGACGAAGCGCTACGTATAACCGGTGACGACGGAGAGCGGCCGGTTCAGCGCGAAACGGCCGTTATGAGCGACCACGAGCGCGAGCAACCCCATTTGCACGTGCACGAACGGGACGACGCCGAAGAACACACTCGCGGCGCGCCGGCGCGCTGATGGCGCGTCTGCGAGGCTCGGGGACGATGGGGCCGACCCGCTCGGCCCGGCTGCCGCAAGCGCTCGACGATTGGTTCAACGAGCGGCTCGGCCGGCATCCCGAACGATCGCCGAGCGAGCTGCTCGTCCAACTCATTCATGGCGGGCTGCGCTTACGCGAAGGGTACATGGCGATTCATCGCCGCGTCCTCGAACAACTCGCAACGGCCGGCGAGCCGGAACGGTATGCCGCATACATGCAGTGCCTGGCCGATACGTTCGGCCCGCAATACGTGGCGCATTTGCGGGAGTGGCTGGCGGCCGACAATATCGGCGGCGCAGCGGCCGCCGAGAACGGCGCGGCGGGCCACTCCGCCAAGCGACTGTAGCGGGTAGGCCAGTTTATATTCATTGAAAACAGGTTGATGGAAGCACAGGCGAGCCGGCCTCACGACCACCGTCACGCCGACGGCACGGCCCACGCTCACCCGCACGAGCATGTGGAGCACGAACACGAGCATCGGCATCGTGACGGGACGACGCACGCGCACCTCCATCAGCACGCCGAGCACGGGCACAATCCCGACGGCGGCCAAGTAGACGTCCTCGCGCTAGCTCACGATCACGTCCGTTAGGCCGGTCTTTTCGCCGGCGAACGAAGCAGTGTCGTCCGTGCGATCGGATTGCGAGCTACGCGTGATCGTGCCGATGATCGAAATCGTGCTCGGCGTGATCGTGGTCGTGATCGTGGGTGTGGGTTACGCCGTCGAGGTGCTCGTGCGTATGACCGTGTGCGCCGTGGGCGTCGGCGGCGTGCTCGGTCGCGTGCTCGGCCTGCGCGAAGACCTTGCGCGCTTCGTTGCGCTGCGCTTTGAGGCCGTCGAACCACCGTGAGAATCTCGTGAACATGTCGCTCCTTACGAATCGTGCGCTCGAGATACGGCGATTAGAGGCCCGTGGAGAGCGTCAAGCGCACGATGCGACGCTCCGCCGGATGGAAGTGGTAGTCGTTCACGCCGCCGCCGCCGAGCCTCGGGTTGATCGCCGGATCTTTCGCGTAGGCCGGATTGGTAGCATCTTGCGGGAGCCAGGACCCGTAATAGTACGTGACGTCGGGGACGTCCGAGTTGAAAATGTTGAAGACGTCGACGCTCAAACGCGCGCCCCGCGGCATCTTCGCGGTGAATTGGCCGTTGAACAGCATGGACGGCGGCGACGTCGGGATGCCCGATTGATCGAGGTTGCGCGGGCCGAAGTACCGCATGCGCAGCGCCGCGGCGTACCTCGGCCGATCGAGGGTTACGCCGGCCGCGATGACGCCCGCGAGGGACTCGGGGACCTGCGTCCCGGCGCCGTCGGGATTAGCGAGAAAGTGCGCCGTCGAGGTCGCGAAGTCGGCGTCGACCGTGAGGTAGCGCGTCGGCGTGTAGTAGTTCGAAATTTCGACGCCTTTACGAAACGTCGGACCGGCGATGGCCACGTCGCCGTGATCGCCGTCGAAGACCAGTTCGTTGGCGAGCAAGAGTTGCCAGCCGGAGACGGTCGTGGTGATCTCTTTTTGAAAGACGCGGAAGCCGACTTCTTCGCCCGTCGCACGGTCGAGAGCCGTGTTCGTCGTAACGGGGGTGCCGCTCGCGTCGAACGGCGCGAACGTTTGCGGATCGTGAACGCCCGTAATGCTGCGCGCGTCGTTGGAATGGAAGCTCGAGCCGTAGTCGGCGTAGGCTTCAAAGTGGGGCGTGAAGGCGTAGGCCAGCGCGAATTTCGGATTGAGCTGCGCGTCCGCCGTGCGCCCGGTATTGGCCGGGTCGTAGGCGAGCGTATCGAATGTGTAGAGATCGCCGCGCAGACCGGGCGAGACGCGCAGCTTGCCGCTGCGCAACTCCGATTGCAGGTAGGCATAGGAATCGCGCTCGACGACGCGATCGTCGCTCAAAGTGCCGTCGGGATACCGGTTACGGGCGTCCGTGAGGTACAGCCCGAGCGTCGTGATGTTGTCGTTACGGAGGCCGATGCCGATCTCCGATCTCGATCCCGGCGTCACGAAACTGCGTTTCGCGCTGCCGCCGCCGAGGAACCGCGCGTCGCGCTGCTCGCGTTGATCGGGGCACGAAAAGGTAAACGGCCTGGGAACGACGCTGTGCGTTACGCCGTTCGGATTCGCCATTTGATTCGCCGGACAGTAGGTGACGTACCTTGGCGCCCGCGGGCTGTTCGGGCCGCCGGTGTCGGGCGTGCAAGTGGTATAGACGGCCTTGCAGGTGATCGGATTCGAGACGGTATTGTAGTAATCGTCGGCGTCGTACTGATAGTAGGTGAAGTTCGAAAACAGATCGAGGAAATATCGTTCGCCGAATAGCGCGACTTTCGTATCGCCGTTCGGAGCGTGGTGGACGAATTGTGTCGAGAGTGCGTACCGGTACGTGTTACCGCCGTCGGTCGGGTCGACGTATCCGTATGGGTCGAGCGAACCCGCGCGCACCAGCCGCTGCGGTATCTGGTCCGTCGAGTTGAAGGGACCGTTATAGGCCATGCCCGTAGCCGTGAACGAATTCGGGCCGCGATCGAGGGAGTAACGCAATAAGCCGTTGACCTTGTGGTATTCGTCGGGACGCACGAACGTGCCGTTGTCGTGATAGATTTCGAGCGCGTAGAGCAGGTGGCCGGCCCCGACCGCCGGCGAGGCCGCGCTGAAGAGACGGTCGTAGCCGTAATCGCCGATCCCGAACGACGTCTGCGTGGGAATCGTGTCGCGAAAATAGAGATTGTAGGCTCCGGCGGTCGAGAAGTCGCCCTGATCCGCGTAGTAGGTGCCCTTTTTGAACTCGACGTAGCTCACCATCTCCGGCAAGAGCCAATTGATGTCGGAATAACCTTGGCCGTGCGCGTGGCTCGGCATGTTGATCGGAACGCCGTCGATCGTGCTTTCGAGATCGGTCCCGTGATCGAGTTGAAAGCCGCGCAGGTAATACTGATTGGCTTTGCCTTCGCCGCTGTGCTGACTGATGACCAGACCCGGAATGGCCTCGAGCACTTCGCCCGGCCGCAGCACCGGTCGCGTCGCGATCTCCGTTTGATCGATCGTGCCTGCGGAGGCTGCTAAACTCGTGCCGATGAGGTCGGCCTTGCGGCCGACCGTCGCGGTCCGGCCGATCTTCCGTAGACCCGGCGAAGCGTTCGGACAGGGAGACGGCGCCGCGTTCGCTTCCGGAAAGCGCAACGGCGAACTCCGTACGCACGGGTCTGGTAAGCTACTTTGCGCGGCCGCGGCTCCTGCGGTTGCAATGGGCGGCGCCGGCGTCGTCGTGGCCGCAGCGGCCGGTTGCGGCGTCACCAGAAAAAGAACGAAAAAGAACGCCGCAAACATAACGAAACCCCACGTGGCGTCACGAACGTCGCCGTTCCCTTGCGGGGATGACGCTACGGAGCGACACTATCGCATCGCGTGGCACAAGACATTTAATCTCGCTAAAACGTCATCGTTGTCTACGCTTACGCGGGCATTTTATAAGTACCGTCGATAATAGAAGTAATTGAGCGGCTTCGTTCGTGCGATCTGCGACTACGAAGCCGCGGCAGGCCGTTCGGCCCGAGTTACGTTCCTTCGAACAGCGACAGTTGCACGCGTCTCCGCTGCGCGGCGACGGACGCATGCGGGCGGAGCCGAATCTCCGTGCCGGCCGCGCGCATCCGCCGCTCGATCTCGTCGGTCAACGCGCGCGGCGCGTATTTGCCGCGGTAGTAGTGCTCGTGCCGTTCGGCGAGCTCCGGAAATTCCGCTCGTAAGAACGTGAAATAACTCTCTTTAGCGACGTCGTTGAGGTTGAGAACGCTATACCACACCTTGCTCGCGCCGGCGTCCGCGGCGGCCGCGTACACGTCGCGCAGCTGCGCTTCGCCGGCGGTTAGGTGCGGCAGGATCGGGGCTACCGCGACGCCTACGCGGAGGCCCGCGGACGCGAGCATGCGGATCGCGCGCAGGCGTTGCCGCGGCGGCGCTACGGTCGGTTCGATCTTCCGCGCGAGCTCCTCATCGAGCGTCGGCAAGCTGACGCAGACGCTCGCTCCCGCCGCCCG
Organism: uncultured bacterium; assembly: GCA_964250245.1. Classification (GTDB taxonomy): domain Bacteria; phylum Vulcanimicrobiota; class Vulcanimicrobiia; order Vulcanimicrobiales; family Vulcanimicrobiaceae; genus CAXTIY01. The sequence continues at coordinate 2,905 of CAXUFI010000077.1, read as the reverse complement.
CGCCAGTTCGCCGAGCACGTCGATGTCGCGCACGACGAGCGGCGAGCGCGTCGTCAGATGCGCGGGCGTCCGCGCTCGCGCGAGTTCGGCGAGGACGCCGCGGGTGATCCGGTACTTCCCCTCGAGCGGCTGATATGGATCGGTAGCCGTACCGATGGCGACGTGTTCGCCCTTCCAGCGCGGGCTCGCGAGTTCGGCGCGCAGGACCGCCGCCGCGTTCACTTTTACCGATAGCGCCGACCCCCAGTCGCCGAGGCTGCTGCGTTCGAGAAACGTATGGGTACGGCGCGCGTAGCAAAAAACGCAGCCGTGATAACAGCCGCGGTAAGGATTGATCGACCACCCGAAGGGCATCCCGCGCACCCGGTTGAGAACGGATTTTGCCGTCACTTCGGTCCAGGAAGCATTCCGGCCGGCGCTTGCGGTGCCCATCGAACGTACGTTCGTAAAACGTCGGCGTATTCTTTTTCGGTGAGCCGCCCGGAAACGATCGTTATGCTTTCGTTCCGATGTAGAGCGGCCGCCCGAAGCCGAGTTGCGACGCGGGCGCTTCGAACGACAGTCCCGCCTCCGAAAAGGCCTCATGGTAGTCGCCTTGTTCGAATAAGCCGACTTCGTGGCGTTCGAAAAGACGTTCGACACCCGCCGGCGTCGCGACCAGGTAGTTGAAGTCCAGGAGCGCGAGCCGCCCGAGCTGCCGGCTGACGCTCAGGCGCGCGATCTTGAGCGCGGGTTCGTCGACGAAAACCGCGTCGAGGTGTCCGGCGCGGTACTCCGCAAACGAAAGAAACGGCTCGACGATGACGATTCCGGCCTCGCACAGGTGAGCCGCGAGCCGCGCGATCGTCGTGCGCAAGCGCGCCGTCGTCCGCGCGTAGCCGCTCGTGCCGAATAAGCAGGCGACGACGTCGAAATGGGTTCCGAGCGCGAGCGTCGTCATGTCGCCGGGCTCGATCGGCGTTTCGGGACAGCGCGAGCGGGCGAGGGCGACCATCTTGAGATCGGCGTCGACGCCGGCACAACGGAAGCCGCGCCGCTCGAACTCGGCGAGGTGCAGCCCCGTCCCGCAACCCACGTCGAGCAGGCTCGCCGCCGCGGGCCGGCGCGCGCGAATCAGCTCGCTGAGGAACTGCGTCTCGGCCGCGTAATCTTTGCCGCGCGCGGCGTAGATCGCATCGTAGAAGGCCGCGGTCTGCGTAAACATGGCCGACGGTTCGCTTCGCCGCTGGACGAAGCCGGTTCGTGCGCTTATGATAGCCGCATGGAGAGCGATGTCGAGGCGGGCCCGAGCGTCGTCGAATTGCGCGAGCTCGCGCGCGAAGCCGGCGTCGGCGCCGTGGCCGCGGCTGCTCCGGTCCGGCTCGACGACTTACGGCGCCGCATCACGGAGACGCAAGCGCTGATCTCGCGTCTGCCCCGCCTGTCTGCTAAAGCGAGCTAAATCGAGCGGCCGGCCCGCGCCGGCCGCGTAGATACGTCTCAGGTCACGAAGACATTCCGGCTTCGTCCGTTAATGCCGAGGCCGTCGGCCCCTCACCCTCGCCGCTCGGTAACGGTAGGCTGAAGACGTTTCCGCGCGCGGTCGTTCGCAGCGCGGCGAGCTTTACGAGCGCCACGATGAGCCGCGCGAAGCGGATGGAGTCGCCCGAAAACGTCTGCGGCCGCGCCCGGTCGACGGTCAACCCGCCCGCCACCCCGCCGCGGACGACGATCGGCAGGCAGAGTAAGCCGTGATAGCGCGGCGTGCCGCCGGCGATCCGTTGCCAAGCCGGATCGAGCGCCGCGTCGGGGAGATTTTGCGGCTGCCCGTCGAGCAGAACGCGCCCGAGGATGCCGGCTCCGGGCCGGAAGACGTACGCTAGCGTTTCCGCATCTTTGATGCGCGGCGCGGCGACGACACGGGCACCGCCGTCGACGGCGCTCCACCACCACAGCGCGGCGCGGACTTCCTCGTTCTCGCCGCCGACCCAGCGCGAGAGATCCTCGAGCCGCGTGTTAATGAAGCGGAACACCGCGCGCACGTATGCGGCGGGGTCGAACGGACGCTCGAGGCTCTCGAAGAGCGCTTCGAGCTCGCGCAGCCAGCTCTCGTAGAGTTTCGCCGCCTCTTCCGCCGTGTCGCCCGCGCTCGTCGCGAGCGTCGCCGCTTCGTCCGCAGCGCGCACCGCGCGTTCGAAATCGTTAATCGAAACCTCGACGCCGCCGCGGCCGAAGAGCGGCACGCGTGCCCGCAGATTCTCGATACGCGGCACGCTGATCAGCAGACCGCCGATCGTGATGAGGATCGCGCTCGTCGTGTCGAGCGCGCCGTGATGCGCGTAGACGTCCGCCGCCGAGAACGCCCACACGACGCCGGCTGCCGCGGCTCCGCCCCAATAGACTTCGCGCTCCGCCACCCGGGCGTTTTACGCGCGCGGCGGAGGCATCCCCGGCACGCATTCGAATGAATTCCGGCGCCTTGGAACGCTATGACGTGCTCGTCATCGGAGGCGGCAACGCGGGTTGCGCCGCCGCCATCGCCGCCGCCCGGCACGGTGCGCGAACGCTGCTCGTCGAGCGGTACGGTTTCCTCGGCGGCACCGCGACGGCCGCGATGGTCGGCCCGTGGATGACCTTCCACTCCGGACCGCAGCGAATCGTGGGCGGGATCGCGCAAGAGATCGTCGAGCGGCTCGTCGCGATGGGCGGTTCGCCCGGCCACATCCCCGACGCCTCGGATTACGTCGCGAGCATCACGCCGTTCGATCCGGAACTCCATAAGGCGCTGCTGTTCGAACTGATGGCGGAGAGCGGCGTGCGGCTGCTCTTGCACGCGTATTTCTTGGACGCGCTCGTGGAGACCGCCGGCGGCGGAAGCGTCGTGCGCGGCGCCCGCGTCGCGACGGTCGGCGGCCTGCGCGAATAC
>CAXUFI010000076.1:0-9729 GCA_964250245.1 uncultured bacterium | reverse complement strand
GCAGCGCTCCGCGTTCTTCACCCTGCAACGCGACGATTTCCGTCCGCAATACCTCGCGCACGTAGCGCTCGATATTGGCGCGCCGGGCGCCGTCATCGGCAGCGAGGCCGGTAAAGACGGTGTCTTCGATCAGAGCCGAGTCCGGCGTTACCGGCAAAACGTATGTGAAGTGCACGGGCCGCTCGAACCCGGCGCGAAAGTCCATGAGCGTCGCAACGCCCGGCTCGAAGACGCGATCGCGGACGTGCACGCGTTGCCCGACGAAACGCTGCACGAGGGTCCCCGCAGCGGCGGGGCGCGGACCACGGGCATCGATCGCGACGTCCGCGTCGACGCTCTCTCCGGATGCGCAGACGAGCGTCGCGGCCGTCTTGGATTCGGCGACGCGCAGGACGCGGTCGCTTACGATTCTTCGAATCGGTGAGCCGGCGAGACGCGCGCCGGCGGCGGCATAAAAATCACGTCCGCTCATACAGAGATAGGGATAGCGCGACGAACCACGCCGAATCTCGTCCCGTCCGGTAACGACGCGCCACACCGGGTAACGCCGTGTCGCAGCTTCGCGGAAGGCGATCCCGGGGACGTCCCACCAGCACCAGGTCCGGGCGGCATCGCAGCGTTCGCGCTCGTCGACGAGCACGATTTCGCCGCGGAAGCCGCGTGCGACGAGCGCGCACGCAACGCTGGTGCCGGCTAAACCGGCGCCCGCGATTGCGACGCGACGCACGCTCACGTCGTGGCCGTCACGTCACGCCGTTTAACCCCGGCACGAACGATCGCCGGCTGCTCCTCGACGGCGGGCCGAAGCGCCTCGACCGCACGAAGCGATAGTACGCCGAAAACGACTTTAGCCAAAACGTCCAACACCGTGAAGCACAGCGTCTCGACGTCGCCCGCGATGGCGCGTATGCCCTCCTCTCCGAGTGCCCACACGACGGGATAGAGCAGCCAAAGTACGCTCAAGAGTCCTGCGAGCCGGACGTAGGCGGACTCTCGCCCGCGCACCCGTGCCTCACGCCGAATCGGCCCCCACATGATCGCAAGCACCGCCACGAATCCGCCGCACGAGAACACGTACCAAAGCCAGCGCGAGTGATCGACCGAGAGCGCCCCGATGAAACCGGTCCCAATCATATAGAGGTCCGCCGCGAGCATACCGTACACGAGCGTCCGGTCGACGCCGATCGCCTCCATGCCGATCGTCGCGAGACCCAGCAGTAGCAACGGCGTCGTGATCGACCAATCGATGTAGCGAGCGTAAAAAATACTGTGGCCGTCGGCGAGCGTCACGTGACTTTGCCCGATCGCCATCGCGAAGTAACTCGTCGCCGCGACGAGCACGATGAGAAAACTCGTTAAATAGTGATGCCGATTCTCGGCGCTCGTACGAAAGCTCTGCGCGAGAAAGGCGATGGCGGCGGCGACCATAAAGGCAACGCCGATCCATTGAGAGATGGACTCAAGGGTCATGGGCTGATTGTCGCCGCCGACGCGGCCGGCGAACCTCGCTTGGCCGCCAAGGTGCGATAGTGCTCCGCTACGCTAGCGCTCGATCTGATGTTGCGACACCGTGGGGACGGGTTGCTCGAGCGTCGGCTCTTCCAGTTTACCGTCCGCGGCTTTCCACGCGGCGAAGCCGCCGCTGAGAAGCCGGACGCCTTCGTAGCCGTGTTCGCGCAACTTCGCGCCGAGCTCACGCAACGATTTAGAGTCCCCCGCTTCATCGTAAAGCACCACGGGCGTGCCGTCTTTCGGCAACGGCAGCACGAGCCGCGACGCATCGTCGAGCTTGTGCGGGTCGTAGCGGATTGCGCCGTAGATCTGTTCGCCGCGAGCCGCGCGGCGCACGTCGAGCAGAAAAACTTTATTTGCCTCTACGAGCGCCCGCAATTCATCGACGCTCATTGTCGGAACCGCATCGGCCATGTCGTTCGTGTGCATCGTGCGGCGTTCGTACCCGCCTTCCGGCAACCGGAACCGTTATCGCCGGCCCCGCCGCAGCAGAACCCGGAACAATTGCGGTCGCCCCTAGCGGCGCCGTAGTTAGTTGGCGTGCGTGGTTCCGCCGGCCTCGACCGGTTCGGGCTTCGGCCCCCCGGCACGCATCCAGGGCATGAGATCCCGCAACTTGCGGCCGACCGCCTCGATCGGATGGGCGCTCGCTGCTTTGCGGAATTCGGTGAAGCGCGGCTTGCCGGCCGCGTGTTCCGCGACCCACTCTTGGGCGAATTTGCCGCTTTGAATTTCGACGAGAATCCCCTTCATCGCGGCGCGCGTCTCGGCCGTGACGATGCGCTCGCCCCGCGTGTAATCGCCGTATTTCGCCGTGTTGCTGATCGCGTCGCGCATCCCTTCGATGCCGCGTTCGTACATCAGATCGACGATGAGCTTAACTTCGTGCAGGCATTCGAAGTACGCCATCTCCGGCGCGTAACCGGCTTCGGTCAACGTTTCGAAGCCCGCCGTGACGAGCGCGGAGAGCCCGCCGCAGAGCACCGCCTGCTCGCCGAAGAGATCGGTCTCCGTCTCTTCTTTAAACGTCGTCTCGAGGATGCCGGCGCGACCGCCGCCGATCGCCGCGGCGTAGGCGAGCGCGACTTCGCGCGTATCGCCGGCGGGATCTTGCGCGACGCAGATCAGGCACGGCACGCCGCGCCCCGCCTCGTATTCGCTGCGGACGAGGCGACCCGGACCTTTCGGCGCGGCCATGAACACGTTGGTGTGCGGCGGCGGCGCGATCGTTCCGAAGTGGATCGCGAAGCCGTGCGCGAAGGCGAGGTACGCGCCCTCTTTGAGATTCGGAGCGATCGAGCGAAAGAAAATAGCCGGTTGCTCTTCATCGGGGGCGAGCATCATCACGACGTCGGCGGCCCGGACCGCGTTCTCGACGCTCTCCAGCGCTATGCCGTCCTCTTTCGCCAAGCGGCGCGAACCCGAGCCCTCACGCAAGCCGACGATAACGTCGCAGCCCGCGTCGCGAAGATTGCGTGCGTGCGCGCGCCCTTGGCTGCCGTAACCGACGATCGCGATCGTCTTACCGGCTAATACGTGCGGATCGGCATCGCGATCGTAAAGGGCGTTCATCGTAACATCTCCTTATCGTCTCGTATGAGTCGCATGAGTTGCGCGTCCAACCGCCGTAGCGCGTCGGGCGCGCCGACGAAATCGATCGTCGCATGATAGTGTTCTTCGCCGGCGCGAACGTCGACGCGCGTGTACGCGCAACCGAGCCGGTTCGTCAGGCCGACGACGCGTTCGAGGAGTCGCCAATCGTGCATGACGAGGGAGAGCGTCATCGTTCCCGCCGCTACACCGGCAGCGCTTCGGGAGCGCGTTCCATCGCGTCGAGAGCGGTAAGCCCGGGCGGAATGAGCGGCCAAACGTTCTCCGTTGGGAAGCAGGCGCAGTGCAGCAGCACGGGGCCCTTGGCGGCGTAGAAGCGTTCGAGCGCATCGCGTAATTCGCCCGGATCTTCGACGCGTTCGGCGGCGATGCGGTAACCTCGCGCGATCGTTACGAAATCCGGATTATCCGAGAGGTCGGTATGGGCGTAGCGGCCGTCCCAGAAAAGCTCTTGCCATTGCCGCACCATGCCGAGCCGCTGATTATCGATCAAGAGAATCTTCACCGGTAAGTCGTAACGCCGCAGCGTCGCGAGCTCCGTCAGCGACATTTGGAACCCGCCGTCGCCGACGACGGCGACCACCGTCCGGTCGCGATTGCCGATCTGCGCTCCGATGGCGGCCGGCAGGCCGAAACCCATCGAACCCAGGCCCGCCGAGGTTAAGAAATTGCGCGGGTGCGTGGCACGCTGCCGTTGCGCGGTCCACATCTGGTGCTGTCCGACGTCGGTCGCGACGATTGCATCGCGAGGAGCCGCGGCGAGCAGCGCTTCGATGACGTCCGTGGCCGATAGTTCGCCGAGCGGCGCGCGGTCCGCCGGCAGCGGGCCGCCGAGCGCTCGCGCTTCGTGCGACCAGCCCGCGAAGTTCGGCATCGCGGTGCCGGCCATACGCTGCAACAGTGCGCCGAGCGTTTGCCGCACGTCGCCGCGCAGCGCGATCCGAACCGGTACGATCTTGCCGAATTCGGAGGCGTCGATGTCGGCGTGCACGATCGCGGCTTGCGGAGCGAAGCGGTCCGGCCGGCCCGTGACGCGGTCGTCGAAACGCATCCCGAACGCGAGCACGACGTCGGCCCGGTTTACGGCCAGATTCGCGGCTTTCCAGCCGTGCATGCCGAGCATGCCGAGAAATTTCGGATCGTCCGGCGTCGCGCAGCCGAGCCCGTTGATCGTCGCGGCGTACGGTAAGCCGAGCAGACCGCAGAACTCGCGAAACACGTGGGTCGCGTTGGCGCTACGCGCGCCGCCGCCGACGATCGCAACCGGGCGCTCCGCGGTGCGCAGGAGCTCGATCGTCGCGTCCAACTCGTCGAGACTCGGGCGCTCGCTCGCCGGCGACGCCGCCCGCTCCGCGAAATGATCGACCTTCGGGCAGCGCGCTTTTAAGATATCGTTCGGGATGTCGACGAGAACCGGTCCCGGCCGCGGACCGCGTGCGACGCGGAACGCGCCGCGCAGCACCCGTTCGAGGTCGCGCACGTCCCGTACGCAGACGCTGCGCTTGGTGACCGGGCCCATGATGGAAGTCACATCGGCTTCCTGGAAACCGTCCGTACCCATCAGCGTCGTCCGCACTTGGCCCGTGATCGCGACGATGGGGATCGAATCCATGTGAGCGTCCAAGATGCCGGTGACGAGATTCGTCGCGCCCGGCCCCGAGGTCGCCATGCACACGCCGACCCGGCCGGTCGAGCGGGCGAAGCCGCCGGCGGCAAAGGCGGCGGCGGCCTCGTGCCGGGTGAGAACGTGACGGATACGATGCTCGTACAGCGCGTCGTAAATCGGCATGATTGCCCCGCCGGGGTAACCGAAAACGACCTCGACGCCTTCGTCGGCCAGGATGTCGAGGACGAGTTCTGCCCCGGTACAATCGGCGGGCTCGGACACGCTAAGCTCCCATTTCATAAAAAAAAGCCCCCGCTGGTTCGGCGGGGGCTAGCGTCATCTCGTTAACGCGTAGCTACCAGCGCCGAACCAGCGGTTGGCGAATGCTAACGACGACGACGAGAAGTCGGACAAACATCTTGCCATGCTTGTATCGCGAATGCGGACAATGTGTCAACGCCGTAGAAGCCGGATTGGCCATTTGCTTCACGATACGAAAACGCGGTGGGTCGCGGTTGACTCCGCGCGGGCCCTCGTGCTAGGGTCCGACCATGAACGGCCGTGCGCATTTTGCCTTGGCACTCCTCCTTAGCGGTACGCCCCAAGCGTAGTCGTTAAGCGCCGTATGCTCTGAGGGATCGGGGCCCGTCGGGTAATCGACGGGCCCCGATTTAGTTTTTCCGGGGGCCCCGCTCATGTGGACGACACAAAAATATAGACCGTTCGCGGCCGTGCCGCTCGACGACCGGCGCTGGCCCGCGCGCACGCTGCGCGCTGCCCCGCGATGGTGCAGCGTCGACTTGCGCGACGGCAATCAGGCGCTGGTCGAGCCGATGGGCGTCGAGCGCAAGCGCCGGCTCTTCCTCTTGCTCGTGCGCTTGGGCTTCAAGGAAATCGAAGTCGGGTTTCCTTCGGCCTCGCAGCCCGACTTCGATTTCGTGCGCGCGCTGGTCCGCGAAGGCTTGATTCCGCACGACGTAACGATCCAGGTCTTGACGCAAGCGCGCGAGGAGCTTATCGAGCGGACGTTCGCGGCGCTCGCCGGCGTGCCGCGCGCGATCGTCCACGTCTATAACTCGACGTCGACGCTGCAGCGGCGCGTCGTTTTCGGGCTCGACGAAGACGGCATCGTCGCGATCGCCACGAACGCCGTGCGGCGAATTAAAGCGTGCGCGCGCGAACTGCCCGGCACCGAGATCGTGCTCGAGTACTCACCCGAAAGTTTTACCGGCACGGAACTACCGTTCGCGCGCCGCATCGTCGAAGCGGTTATGGACGAGTGGCAACCGGCGCCCGATCGCAAGATGATCGTCAATCTGCCGGCCACGGTCGAGATGTCGACTCCCAACGTCTTCGCCGATCAGATCGAATGGTTCGACCGCAATTGCGCGCGGCGCGACTCGTTCGTACTCTCCGTCCACCCGCATAACGACCGCGGCACGGCGGTAGCCGCGGCCGAACTCGCACTGCTCGCCGGCGCCGAACGGATCGAGGGAACGCTGTTCGGAAACGGCGAGCGGACGGGTAACGTCGACATCGTGACGCTCGCGCTCAATCTGTTCTCGCAAGGCGTCGCGCCGGGCCTGGACTTTTCGGACGTACCGCAGGTCGTCGAGACGGTCGAACATTGTAACCGGATGCCGGTGCACCCGCGCCACCCGTACGGCGGCGAACTCGTGTTCACGGCGTTTTCGGGCTCGCACCAAGATGCGATCAAGAAGGGTCTCGCGGCGCGTGAGGCCGCCCGCGACGCGTTCTGGGACGTGCCCTACCTGCCGATCGATCCGGCCGACCTCGGGCGGGATTACGAACCCGTCGTCCGGATCAACAGTCAGTCGGGTAAGGGCGGCATCGCTTACGTTCTCGAGAGCGATTGCGGTTACGTGTTACCGAAGGCGCTGCAGATCGACTTCAGCAAAGCGGTACAGGCGCTCTCCGAAGCGTCGGGTGGCGAGGTGACCTCGACGGAACTGGCGGAGCTGTTCGAGCGCGAATATTTTACGAGCGCGCCGTTACGCTTACGCGAGGCGCAAGCCGCCGACGGCGGCGACGGACGGATAACGCTCGACGCCACGGTCGCCGAGCGCGGCGTCGTCCGCGTGCTGCGCGGTTCGGGCAACGGACCGATCGACGCGCTCGTGAAGGCGCTGCGTAACGAGTTCGCGCTCGAACTGCACGTGAGGAACTATCACGAACACGCGATCGGTTCGGGTGAAGATGCCGCAGCGGTCGCGTACGTCGAAGCGGACGTTGCCGGAAGAAAGTATTTCGGCGCGGGCCGCGACCGCAACATCACCAGAGCATCGTTACTCGCGGTTCTATCCGCGGTGAATCGCGCCGTCGCGCACGAACGTCTGCCGAGCAGCGATTCACAGGCGACGGGCGCCGCGCCGGAAAGGAGCAACGAACGTGCCTCAGTCGCTTTTTGAAAAGGTTTGGAACGCGCATCTGGTCGAGGAGTTGCCGGGACACAACGCCTTGGTCTTCATCGACCGCGTCGTCGCGCACGAAATAACGACTCCTCAGGGCGCGCTCGAAATCGAGCGGTCGTTCGGAGACCGCCTCTTCGATCCCGGCCGGATCGTGGCGATCAACGACCACGTCTCGCCCGCGAAAGATACGGAGACCGCGATCCAGGCGAAGGTGCTCCGGGACTGGGCGAAGCGCCACGGAATCGTGCTCTACGATCTCGGCCGCAACGGCATCTGCCACGTCGTGGCTCCCGAGCGCGGCTACGTGGAACCGGGCATGACCTTGGCCTGCGGCGACAGCCACACGTGTACGCTCGGCGCGTTCGGCTCCTTCGCGCTCGGCATCGGGTCGACGGCGCAGGGCGGCGCGATGCTCGCGGGGTGCCTGGTTCTGCAACGCCCGAAGGTCATGCGCGTGACGATCGACGGAACGCTCGGCCACGGCGCCACCGCCAAAGATCTCGCGCTGCACGTCATCGCGACGCTCGGCTTCAAAGGCGGTACCGGTTACGTGCTCGAGTACGCGGGGCCGTGCATCGATGCGCTCTCGATGGACGAGCGCATGACCCTTTGCAATATGGCGATCGAAGCGGGCGCGACGACGGGTATGTGTCCGCCCGACGAGACGACCTTCTCGTACCTGCGCGGCCGCGAGAATCAGCCGGCCGGCGAAGCGTTCGAAGCGAAGGTTCGCGGCTGGCGAACGCTCGTCGCGGACCCGGACGCCGCCTACGATCGCGAACTCGTGCTCGACGTCTCGAATTTGCGGCCGATCGTCAGTTGGGGAACCAATCCCGGCGAGTCGGTCCCGCTCGACGGCGTCGTGCCGGCGGATGCGAGCGAAACGTCGCTGCGCTACATGGGGCTCGAACCGGGCACGCCGCTGCGTTCCCTCGCGATCGATCAGGCCTTCATCGGCTCGTGCACGAACGCGCGCCTCTCCGATCTTCGGGCGGCGGCGGACGTGTTGCGCGGCCGTACGGTAACCGTCCCGACGATCGTGACGCCGGGTTCGCAAGCCGTGAAGCGCGCCGCGGAACGCGAAGGATTGCACGACGTTTTTCAGGATGCGGGCGCGCTCTGGACGCACTCGTCGTGCGGTCCGTGTCTCGGAATGTCGATGGGCGTGCTCGCGCCGGACGCGCGCTGCATATCGTCGACGAATCGCAACTTTCCGGGGCGGATGGGCACCGGCGGCCGGGTTCACCTCGCGTCGCCCGCGGTCGTGGCGGCGAGCGCGGTGCTCGGGCGCGTCGGTTCGCCCGACGAACTCGCAACGCTACGCAGCGAGGTGCTCGCATGAATCCGGCCGCAAACGCCGCGACCTTCGACGGCATCGTTCTGCCGCTCGATCGCGCGAACGTCGACACCGATCAAATCATCCCCGCGCACTATCTCTCGGGGATAGAGAAGACGGGCCTCGGGAAATATCTCTTCACCGGCATGACGGGCGGCCCCGAGTTGCACGCGCGCTACCCCGACGCCTCGATCGTCGTCGCGCGCGAGAATTTCGGTTGCGGGAGTTCGCGCGAACATGCGGCCTGGTCGCTCGTCGATCGCGGCTTCCGCGCCGTGATCGCGCCATCGTTCGCACGCATCTTCTACGAGAACGCCTATAACAACGGCATCGCGCCGATCGAGGTCGCACCCGAAGACGTCGCCGCGCTCCTGCAAGCGAAGCGCTTGCGGATCGATCTCGACCGGGAAACGATCGTGCGCGACGATGGCGGCGTCGTGCGCTTCACCCTCGATCCGTTGCGCAAGGCGTTCCTCCTCTCGGGTGGCTACATGGCGTTTCTCGATAGTAAAGTAGCCTCAGTGCGCGCGTGGCTGGCGCGCCGGGAAGCCGCGCCGGCAGCCCGCGCTTAAGCCGGGACCTTTTCGTAAGCGGGAACGTCCACGGCGGCTCGCGCGAAATCCCTTAAGTCCGCGATCGCGACGCTGCCCTGGGGCGACGCGAGCGCGGCTTTTGAGATTGGGGAGCGTTTCGAACGTTAACGTCGCGACCGGATAAGAGCGATCTTGCGCTGCGGCCGGCGTGGTTGCTATCGGGCCGTGCGGAAACGCAGCGCCCGTCCGCCCGTAACCGTTTAAGCAGCCTATCAGAAATGATGCTCATATCGCCACGATGACCGGAGCGATATCACAATCGAGGCTACGCGAGCAACGGCGGTAACGTGAGATTACGAATGTGTCGAAAGAACGGAGAGACTTTCAAGTTCCGATCATCGACCGCTCCGCTTAGAGAGAAACGTCATCCCGCGTTTGGTGAACCTATCGTGCGAATAGGGCTCCTGTACGATCTTGCGAAGCGCCGAGCGCGAAGAAATTGATTCATTATGCGCTCGATCTCGCTCATGCTACGTTCGTGGACAGTAACCGAAAGTATGTCGCGAGTGATTTAGGTTCTCTCGTGCGGCTCGCGGCTTGGGGAGAGTGGCGCGGCTCGCGCTGCCGGCCACGATCGTGATGCAGCTTACCACGCCGTTCACGAAAGTGCGCCGCACGCAAGCGTTCGGTGCGCGCGTC
>CAXUFI010000075.1:0-9752 GCA_964250245.1 uncultured bacterium | reverse complement strand
GTCGTGGTCGTCGGCGACGATCTCGGCGACCTGCCCGCGTTCGCCGCCGCCACGCGGCTGGCGAGCGAAGGATACGGCGTATTGCGCGTGGCCGTGCGCTCCGCGGAATCGCCCCCGGACCTGCTCGGCCGGGCCGACCATATCGTGGACGGCCCGGCCGGCGTGCGCGACCTGTTACGGCTGCTGAACGGACGCGCTTAGTTCGACGGCACCTTTTCGGTGTCGCGGCCCGGATTGGACGCATTTACGAGTTCCGGCGATTTTTGCGCGCGCAACTCTTCGCGCTGACTCCCAGGGTCGATCCGCCGCGTCCGTTCGAACGGCTCCAGCTCCTGCGGCATGCCCGTCGCCATGGCGCGCAGGACGCCTTCGAGGACCCGCACGTCGGCGTAGCCCTCTTCGGCGCCCGGTTCGGGCTCTTCGTCATTTAAAATGCAAGCGGAGAAATAGCGCAGTTCGCCGCCGAAGTGGTCCGTGTTCTTGAAGCTCTCGTGGTGCTGTTTCTGGCCGATCGTCAACGTGAGTTCGAGCGGCTTCCCGTACATGTAACCGGGCCGCATCTGAGCGTTACCCTTGGTGCCCACGACCTCGTACGAGTCGAGCGTGTTGCCGTAGTACGACACGACGAACTGCGCGATCCGGTCCTGCGGAAAGCGTAGCGTGACGGCAACGGTATCGTTCAAATCGCCCAGCCCCGAGTCCGCGTGACGCGTGCCGACCGCGGCGACGACGGCCGTCGGTTCCGCGCCGAACACGGCGCGGGCGGCGTTTACCGGGTACGGCCCCATATCGAGCACCGGGCCGGCCAGCTCGCCGTTGTTCGAGCGATGATTCTCCGGATCGACCATCTGTGCGAAGGCCGAGGTGAACAGGTGCACGTCGCCGAGCTCGCCCGCCCGGATGCGTTCGAGCAGCGACAGCGTCGCGGGCTCGAAGTGCAGCCGGTAAGCGACCATGAGCTTGGCCTTCGAGCGCTGCTGCGCCGCCAGGATCTCGCGGCACGCTTCCGATGACACTTCGAGCGGCTTTTCCACCAGAACGTGCACGCCCGCTTCGAGAGCCGGAATCACGAACTCGGCATGGCGCCAATTCGGCGTCGCCACGTAGAGCGCATCGACCGTGCCCGAAGCGAGCAACTCGGCGAATTGGTCGTAACGGTACGTCGCCGTGACGCCGTACCGTTCGCCGACGCCGCGCGCTTTTTCGGCGTCGTCGGTAACGAACGCCACGACTTCCGAATTGCCCGTGTGTTTCACGCCGGGCAGCATCGCCTCTTGCGTGATGTCGCCCAGCCCGACGAACGCGTAGCGCACCTTCGGTCCCAGCCCGAGCGCCTCTTTGATTCCCATTGTCTTCTCCATGTGATGGTTGGTCGAGGCTAGCGTTCCCCAAATCCGGCGCGCCCGGGGTCGTAGATTGGCGCCCGCGGGCGTCCTCGCACCGGCGATGAAGGAATCGGGCGACCCGCGCGGCCAATGCCCAGGGCCGCGCGTCCCGGCGACGACAGGGAGTAGTCGGGCGGCGCGAGCCGAAGTCGGGTCGTGGCCGGCGTCCGAGCCGGAGGGCATGCGAGAGTGGCGGAATTTGGTAGACGCACTAGCTTGAGGTGCTAGCGGGAGCAATCCCGTGCTGGTTCGAGTCCAGTCTCCCGCATAACACAAGGCCTTGCTCGAGCAAGGCTTTGTGTTTAAACCGCAGCCGGCCGTTCGCAACGAAACACGCCGCAACGAAAACCGTATATCGGGCCGAGAGCGCCCCGTGTTCGACAGGAGCCCATCGCCCGTGTGGTTGACCCGCTTCGCAATCGCTCGCCCCGTGATCACGGCGATGGTCTTTATCGGTCTCGCGGTGTACGGCTTAATCTCGTACTTCGGTCTCGGCGTCAACCTGATGCCGAACGTCTCGTTTCCGTTCGTTTTCGCGTCGGCATCATATCCCGGGGCGTCACCGACGGAGATGGAGAAGCTCGTCATCAAGCCGATCGAAGACCAACTCGACGGCATGCCGAATCTCGACCGGCTGACGGCGACGGCGCAAGAGGGTACGGCGACCGTCCTCGCGCGTTTCCGGCTCGATACGGATCTGGATTTCGAAACGGTCGACGTGCAGCGCCGCGTCAACACGGCGCGCGTGTACATGCCGTCCGACCTCGACCCGCCGAGCGTCGATAAATTCGGCTCCGCGAGCGATCCCATCATGGAGGAAGCGCTCAGCTCGCGCTCGCTCTCGCCCGCGCAACTCTCCGACCTGATCTCGCAGCGCATCATCCCCGATCTCAAAGCGTTGCCGGGCGTTCTCGACGTCCAGGCCGCCGGCAGCACCGCGCGCGAGATTCACGTCTATCCCAATCAGTCGCGGTTGCTCGGGTCGCACGCGACGCTGCTCGACATCAATAACGCGCTCGGCTATAACAATGCGAACCTGCCGGGCGGCCGGATCGATTCCCCCACCGCGGAGACGACCGTCTCCGTGCATGCCGATATCCAGCGTCCGTCGGATATCGCGCAGATCCCGTTGCAAGTCCTCAACGGATCGCAGCTCGATCTCGCGCAAGCGAGTTTGAAAGTCGGAGATCTTGCGACGATCGACGACGGACACGTCGAGCAGCGGCTGCCGTCGCGTTACAACGGCTCGCCCGCGATCCTGCTCGACGTGCAGCGCCAGATCGATGCCGATACCGTCAAGACGACCGACGCCGCGCGCGCGGAGATGAAGAAGCTCGCGCACGACTTTCCGAACGTGCAATTCAGCGAGATCAGCGCTTCGGCCGATTATACGAAAGGATCGGTCGACGGCGTTATGCAGAGCCTCATCGAAGGCATCTTGCTGACGGCCGTCGTTATGCTTCTTTTCCTGCACGCCTGGCGCAACGCGGTCGTCGTCATGATCGCGATTCCGTCCTCGCTGCTCGCGACGTTCATCGTCATGAAACTCTGCGGCTTCACGCTCGACGTGATCTCGCTCATGGGGCTCGGGCTCACGATCGGCATTCTGGTCGACGACTCGATCGTGGTGCTCGAGAACATCACCCGCCACCGCGATCTGGGCGAGTCGGCCCTCGACGCGGCGGTCAACGGCCGCAGCGAGATCGGCAACGCGGCCGTCGCCATCACGCTCGTCGACGTCGTCGTCTTCCTGCCGATCGCGTTCCTCTCCGGGATCGTCGGCAAGTATATGAAAGAGTTCGGGCTCGTCATCGTCGTCGCGACGCTCTTCTCACTCTTCGTCTCGTTCACGCTCACGCCGCTCTTGGCCGGCAAGTGGTCCGTGAAACGGCGCAGCACGGGCGTCCCGCGCTGGGCACGGTGGTTTTCCAACGGCTTCGGCGTTCTCGAAGGCTGGTACGCGCACCGCGCCCTGCCCTGGGTGCTGCGCCATCGCCTTCTCGTGCCGCTCGTCTGCGTCGCCTTAATCGCGGGCGCGATCGCCCTCGTACCGCTGGGCTTCATCGGTTCGGAGTTCGTCCCGGCTTCGAGCACGGGCGTCTTGACGGGCTCGCTGCAATACCCCGTCGGCCAGCCGCTCGCGACGACGGACGGCGCGCTGACCCGGCTCGCCGCGGGTCTGCTGAAGATCGACGGCGTGTCCTCGGTACTGACGACGGCCGGTGAAAAACAGGACGGCGACGATGACGTCACGGGCGGTCACCTCGCGCACTTTAACGTCGTGATCGATAAAGCGCGGCGTCGCGAAACCGATCGCGTGCTCGCCGACGCACGCAAGCTCGGTTACCTCGCGCCCGGCGCGCAGTATCAGGTCGCAACCGAAGGCGGCGGCGGCGGCGGCGGTTCGCCGATTCAATTTACGCTCACCGGTCCCGACGTGGCGCTCGTTCCGGCGGCCACCAAATTAGCCGCGCTCATCGCCAAACAACCCGGCGCCGTCAACGTGCAGACGGGCGCGCAGAGCGAAGGGCCGCGGCTCGACATCACGATCGATCCGCGCCGCGCGAACGTGCTCGGCGTGGCGCCGGCCGACGCCGCGAGCGCAGCCCGAATCGCGATCGGCGGCGTCGTCTCGAGGCGCGTGCGGCTCGACAACGGCCTGACCGACGTGCGCCGCGAACTGCCGGCGACGCGCCGCAACGACTTGGCGACGATCCGCGAATTGCAGGTGCGGGCGGCGAACGGCATGATGATTCCGCTCTCGTCGGTCGCGGACTTTACGATGACGAAAGCCCCGACGAAGATCGACCGTCAGGCCCGCGCACGTGTCGAGAGCGTGTCGGCCGACGTCGATCCGAGTTCCGGGATCGCGCTCGGCAAAATCCTCGCACCCGTGCAGGCAAAGATCGACGAGGCGGGCTTCTTCCCCGACGGCGTGCACGCCGTCGCCGACGGCGATGCCGACCTCTACAATCAAACGTTCTCGAGCATGGGCCTCGCGCTCGCCACCTCCTTCGTGCTCGTCTACATGCTGATGGTCGTGCTGTACGGCTCGTTCGTCGAACCCTTCGTCGTGATGTTCTCGGTACCGGTGGCGCTCGTGGGGGCGCTCGCGGGGCTCGCGCTACGCCATCAAACGCTCAACTTGTTTTCGCTCATCGCGATCGTCATGTTGTTCGGGCTCGTCGCGAAGAACGGCATCCTGCTCGTCGATTATGCCAATCAGCAGCGTAAGAAACGGGGTCTCGACGTGCGCGAGGCGATGGTCGCGGCCGCCGCGACCCGTTTCCGGCCGATCCTCATGACGACGTGCGCGATGATCTTCGGGATGCTGCCGCTCTCGCTCGGGCTCACCGAGGGCGCTCAGGAACGTTCGTCGATGGGGACGGTGCTGATCGGCGGACTGCTGAGTTCGCTGATTCTCACGCTCGCGCTCGTGCCGATCGTCTACGTCTCGATTATGGGCCGCTCGGAGCGCGGCCGGAAAGGGGCGGCACGCAGCGCCGGGGACGGGATCGGCGTTCCGGATTTCGACCGGACACCCGTCGGTCTCGGCGCCTCCGGAAGCTAAGGAATTCCCTAGATTAGGGGGAAGCCAACGCTTTTATTCATGGACTGCTGGAGGTTCCGTGCGACTTACACTTTCTCGCCCGCTCGCGTTCGCGGCGGCGATCATCGCCCTGGCCGTAATGGCCGTTCCGGCCGGGGCCGTCTCGGTTTCCGTCAATGGCCAGACGGTGGCGCTCGCTCCGCCGCCGCTCGAACGCGCCGGCCGGGTCTTCGTGCCGCTTCGCGGCGTCTTCGAGAGGCTCGGAGCGAGCGTCGTCTACGCGGCGGGGATCATCAACGCCCAAGGCAACGGCCGGACGATCTCGCTCAAGATCGGTTCCAACCTGGCGACGATCAACGGCAGCGCTTCACCGATCGACACGCCGCCGTTCATCGTCGGCGCGACGACCTACGTGCCGCTCGCGCACATCCTGCAGGCCTCGGAGCCCGCGCGCAACGCCTTCGTCGGCTCGACGAAACCGACGCTGTCCGCTACGTTCGCGCGCCCCGTCGACGCCAATAGCGTCCGGATCGATCTGGACGGCCTCGACATCACGAGCGGCGCCACGCGCTCCGGCACGGGCTTCGTTTACGCGCCGCCGTCGCCGTTGCAATCGATGAAGCATACCGTCGCCGTAACCGGCAAACTCGCCGGCGGGGGGCCGTTCGCCGAGTCGTACGCGTTCACGTCGGGCAGCGTGCCGCCCAAAGACACGGTCGAACTTACGGCGCCCGGCGACGGCGCGGTGGTCGGTTCGAACTTTACCGTCAGCGGCAAGAGCGTACCCAACGCGCGCGTCCGGATCGCCGCGGGCGCGACGGCGAGTCTGGGCGGCGCGTTCGCGTTCGGGGCCGGCAATTACACGGGCGATACGGTCGCCGACGCCGCCGGAAATTTCTCGCAGAGCGTTAGTCTGCAGACGATCAGCGGAGCCGCGATCGGGCTGACCGTAACCGCGACCGACCCCGAGACGAAAGAGAGCGCCGAGAAGAAACTGCGGTTACGCGCCCAATAGCGAGCGGGTGGCCGTTCGCCGAACCGCGCTCGTAACCGGCGCGGCGCGAGGCCTCGCGCGCGGGATCGCCGTCGAACTCGCCCGTGCGGGCGCGCGCGTCGCGTTTACCTATCGTCCGGGTGGCACGCCGCCGGACGGAACGTTGCGGGCGTTACGCGCCGCGGGCGCCACGGACGCGCTCGCTTTCCCGGCCGACCATAGGCTTGCGGGAGAGACCGGGCAGGCGGTGCGCGCCGCCGAAGAAGCCTGCGGCGCCCTCGACATCTACGTGCACGCCGTCGGACCGATCGTCGTGAAACGCTTCGCGCAGTCCACGCTCGCGGATTACGAAAGCGTCGTCGACGGCAACTTGCGCAGCGCGGTCGAAGGCGCGTTCGCCGTGTTGCCCGCGATGCGCGAGCGCGATTTCGGGCGGGTGATCTTCTTCGGCATGAACGGCTCGCATGCGACGCTCCCCTCGAAAGCGATGAGTCTCTACGGTGCGGCGAAAGCGGGCGTCGTCGCTTTCGCGCGCACGCTCGCGCTTGAGGAAGCCGCCCGGGGTATCACCGTAAACGTGATCGAGCCGGGCGATATCCGCGATAAAGAGGTGGACCGCGCAGGGGCGCGCCTCATCGCGGCTAACAATCCGACCGGTCATGCGGGATCTTGGGAGGACGTCGCATATGCGGTGCGCTTTCTCGTTTCCGACGACGCGAGCTTTATCAACGGTATGACGCTCGGAGTGAACGGCGGCCTCGTGGAGCCGCACGAATGAGAGCTCTGCGCAGCAGTGTGGCCGCTTCGCGCGGCATCGCGGCCGCCAACGTCACGGCGATCGTTTGGACGATCGTCGGTCTCGTCGTGCTGGCGCGCGGCGTCGTCGCGTTCACGGTCCCGCTTACGGGCGACGAGGCCTACTATTGGGAGTGGAGCCGGCACTTGGCGTTCGGGTACGTCGATCATCCGCCGCTCGTCGCCTGGACGATCGCCGCGTTTACGCTGTTCGGACATACGGCCGGATTCGTCCGGCTGGGCTTCGTCCTCTGCGGGCTCGTCGCATCGCTCGGCGTCGCGGGCTGCGCGATGGAAATTACGGGCGATAAGCGCGCGGGAGCGGTCGCCGCGCTCGCCCTCGCGCTGACGCCGCTCGCGTCGCTCGCGTTCGGTTCGGCTTCGCCCGACGGTCCGTACCTGATGTTTTGGGCGCTCGCGCTGTGGTTCGGCGCGCGCGCGTTTCGACGCAACGACACGGCGAGCTGGGTGCTGCTCGGCCTCGCGCTCGCGGGCGTGCTCCTCTCGCGCGTGCTCGGGTTCGCGCTGCTGTTCGGCGTCGTCGCGTACGCGTGCATGCCGGGCGTGCGTCATGTTTGGCGGCGCGGGATGCCGCTCGCGCTCGCGACGGCCTTCGTGCTGTGCCTGCCCTTCATCGTTTGGAACGCGACGCACGACTGGGTGACGCTGACCTTCGCGATCGTCTACCGGCATGAGGAAGTCCATCGCTTTTCACTAACGCGCGTGCGCGATCTGCTGCTCACGCAAGCCGCGGCGTATTCGCCCGGCATCTTTCTCGCGGTGCTGTTGCTCGCCGTGCGGCCGCGCAACGCATTTCTCGCCTGGGCCGCCGTGCCGCAACTGCTCGTCGTGACGCTCCTGTCGTTCGTCGAGCGCGTCGAGATTCACTGGATCTTCGGCACGCTCGTGTCGCTGGCCGCGATGCTCGGGGTCGCCTACACGCAGCTCTCGCATCGCCTCAAGATCGTCTGGACGACGATCTGCGTCGTGCCGGGGGCGATCCTCGTGCCGGCGATCCTCGTGTTCTGTTTCGCGCCGATCCCGATCTATCAGATGGTCAATCGCGAAACGGGCGCGCAATTGCGTAACGGCGGCCCATTCGAGATTATGACGTACGCGATGGTCGCGCGCGACGCGGCGCAGATCGCGAGCCGGCGCGAGGCGGTCGTGATGACCGACGGTTACGGCCTTTCGTCGGTGATGGATTTCGACGCCGGCGTCGCGCCGATCGTCATCGGTTACGATTGGCAAGGCCGCGAGTCGCGTAATTGGTATCCCGACGGCCGGCGCCCCGAGCGCGCGCTCTTCGTTGATAAGGAACCGCTGTCGACGCGGCCCGATATCGCGCTGCACTTGCAACGCGCCTGCGCGCACGTGACCGACGGCGGCATTCACGGCTATGCGTATGGCGGCACCATGCCGCGGCGGTATTATTTTACGTGGTGTACCGGACTCGTGCCCGACGCGTTGCAGATCTTGCGTTGGGAGCGCGAGCCCGAGCGTGAGGCGGCGCGCCGGCTGCGCCTGCAACACGGGGATGCTTGATTACATTCCGCTTACGCCGGCGGCGGGCCGCAAGCTCGCGACCGCGGAGTTACGCGCGCTCGCAACGGAGCGGATGACGGGGCTCGGCTACGGTTACGTCGGCAACGAATTCTCGCCCGCCGATTCGGGACTTCGTTTCGACGTCGTCGGCGTTACGAAATACACGCGACAGGTCCGCATCTACGAAATCAAATCCTCGCGCGGCGATTTTCTTGCCGATACGAAGTGGGAGCGCTATTTGCCGTATTGCACGCATTTCTCATTCGTCGCGCCGGCGGGCGCCATCTTCCGGTTCGAGCTCGAACGCGCGGTCGGGCTTCTCGAGTACGGCGCGCCCGCGTTCGAGCGTATGCGCCGCGCGCGCCGCTTCGGGATGACGATCTTGCGCGAAGATTGTTTGCGCGCGACGCGCCCGTCGCAGCGCCTGCGCGCGAGCGTCGGCGATGCCGAATGGATCGCGCTTCTCGAGACGATCGCCTTCGGCGCGCGTGCCGGCGCTCGGGAAGGGCCCGGCGAAGCGGCGTACGAGGAGGGAGCGGGCATCTGAACCTCCGCCTCGCCGCGCTCGTCGCCGTGACGAGTGCGCTCGTAGCGGCGTGCGGTCATGCCGTCCCGCCGTCCGCGACACCGCAGCCCCTGTTAACCTTCGCGGCCACGCCTGCTCCGTCGCCCGCGCCCGCTTGGACGGCCGCGGAAGTGCGCGCCCTGCAGCGCAAGCTCGCTTCGATCTTCAGCTCCGACATTGCGCAAACGGCGACGGGCATCGTCGTCGCGGGCGGTGACGGCAGCGTCCTCTTTTCGCACCGCGGGACGATCCCGGTCGCACCGGCCTCGACGCTTAAACTCGTGGTCGCGGCCGGCGCTCTCGACGCGCTCGGACCGCAGCACCGTTTCTCGACGCGCTTCGTCACGGACGCGCCGCCCGAAGACGGCGGCACGCTGCGCGGAAACGTGTGGCTCGTCGGCGGCGGCGACCCGCTGCGCGCGGCGCCGGCCCGGCGCACCGGCGGCGGCGTCCTCGCGCGCCGCGGCATCGCGCGCGGCGACGGCGCGCTCGAGGTCGACGATTCCGCCTTTGCGGGACCCGAACAGAATCCGCGTTGGGAACCGGACGATTTAACCTACGATTACGCCGCCGGAACGAGCGCGATCTCGCTCGACGAAGACGTCGTCGAATTCGACGTGACGCCCGATCCCCGCGGCGGCGCGGCGGCGATTAAACCCGTCCCGGCCAACGCCTCGATCGCCTTTAGCGGCACGATCCGGACGGTGCCGAGCGGCTACAACTCGTTCGTGACCATCGATCGCAAGCTCGAGCTGCCGCCGGTCGTGCGCGATCCGGCGACGGCGCCGCTACGGAACGTCTACACGGTCGACGGACAGATCGCCCAAGGCGGCACGCAGACGTTCCTAAAGCCGGTGCTGGGCATGCCGGGCTACGTCGGCGGCGCCGCACTCGCCATGCTCGACGGCCGGCACATCG
>CAXUFI010000074.1:2436-9755 GCA_964250245.1 uncultured bacterium | reverse complement strand
ATTCCATTGCGCCGTTCGGGCCGGGCTTTCCGCCGGCGAACGACGCCGGCTTCGCCGCGGGCGGAGAGGCCGACGGTGGTCTCGCCGGCTTTACCGGGATCCTCAACGGCTTCCTGAACGCGATGCAGAGTTTTCTTTCGAGTCTCGCCTCGCAATTCGGCTTGGGCGGCGGTTCGCAAGCGCCGGCCGCCGGTCAAACCTACTTCACGAACGCGACGGCGAGTTCGGTCGGCGACCCGCACGACTCGTTCGCCGGCACTGGCGGGAACGGCGGCGCGGCCAAGGGCACTTGGGACGACATGCGCTCCCACGGCGATCTGCTCGATTCCGATTCGTTCGCCGGCGGCTATCGCGTCGCGACCGCCGTTACGGCCCCGGGCGGCCCGGGCGGCGTCACGCAAAACGCGAGCGCGAGCGTTCTGCTGGGCGGCGGCGCGTCCAAGATCACGATGAACGCCGACGGTTCGTACGCGGTCGTCTCCGCCGGCCAAAACGTCGCGCTGCAACCGGGTCGGAGCGCATCCCTGGGAGGCGGCGAAACGGTGACGCTCGGGGCCGGCAACTCGCTGTCGGTCGAAGCCGACTCGCCGAGCGGCTCCTTGACGACCACCTTGACGGCCAACGGCACGGGCGGCGTCGACGTGACGAGCAGCGGCCGCAACGTCGACCTCGGGGGGTACCTCGTCTCGCATGCGGATCTGCCGCACTATCCTTTGCCCGGCAGCGGCGCGCCGCTGCCTGCGGGACAGAACGAATCGTACGAGCCCGAAACGCCGTATCTGCAGCCGCTCGCCGGGATCGCTTTCGAGTAACGGGCTGCAGCGTCAGGATGCTGGCACAACGCTACGTTAGGCTCGGAACCGACAACGAGGCACGAGCGACGGCGAGGAGTGACGATATGGACGCGAGGCGGGACTATTTGAGTGACGCGGGCGAAGGCGGCCCGGACGATGGCGGTCCGTTCGCGGACGGAGTCGACGAAGCGGCGGAGGTGCGCTACGGCCTGACGCCGCTCGGCAAACGGGCGCTGCGCCGGGCGCGGCGCGCGCACCGAGGCGGGCACGAGGGCTCACCGGCGAGGCAACCCGCATTGACTCTCAACGTGCGGAACTGATATACTCCGGAGGTTCCGGCCCACCGCGGTGGGGCGGAATTTGTGTGCGTCGCCCGCCGGGGACGCCGTAACGTGGAGAGTGCGTGCCGACAATAAGCCAACTCGTCCGAACCGGACGTGCGAAGATCGAGAAGAAGGTGAAGGCGCCGGCCTTGCGTGTCGCGCAGACGGGCCCGAAACCCGGTCATCCCGACCTGCCCTTACGGACGTTCGAAGTTCGCGGTAATCCGTTTCGCCGCGGCGTTTGCACGCAAGTCAAGACGATTACCCCGAAGAAGCCCAACTCGGCCCTGCGGAAAGTCGCGCGTGTCCGCCTTACGAACGGCGAGGAAGTGACCGCGTACATTCCCGGAGTCGGCCACAATTTGCAGGAGCACTCGGTCGTGCTGATCCGCGGCGGCCGCGTGAAAGATTTGCCGGGCATCCGCTATCACATCATTCGCGGCACGCTCGACACCTCGGGCGTTGCCAATCGCAAGCAAGCTCGTTCGAAATACGGCGCGAAGCGCTCGGCGAAGAAGTAAGGTAAGGACCGTATGCCACGTAAAGGTGCCGTGCCGAAGCGGCAAATTCTCCCCGATCCGCGCTTCAGCTCGAAAGTGCTGTCGCGTTTCATCAACAAAGTGATGCTCGCCGGTAAGAAGTCGACTGCGGAGAAGATCACGTACGCCGCGCTCGAGATGGTCGGCGAGAAGCTCGGCCGCGACCCGATGGACGTGTTCACGCAAGCGCTCGGAAACGCGATGCCGCTCGTCGAAGTGCGTCCGCGGCGCGTCGGCGGAGCGACGTATCAGGTGCCGATGGAGGTCCGCCCCGACCGGCGTCAGGCGATGGCGATGCGCTGGCTGATTCAGTACGCTCGCAAGCGGCCGGGGCACTCGATGGAGGAGAAGCTGGCGAGCGAGATCGTCGACGCTGCGAATAACGTCGGCAACTCGGTGAAGAAACGCGAAGACACCCACAAGATGGCGGAGGCCAATAAGGCTTTCGCCCACTATCGCTGGTAATAGAACATGGCAGCACTGGTTCGCGAGTATCCCTTAGAGCACACCCGCAACATCGGGATCGCGGCACATATCGACGCGGGCAAAACGACCGCTACCGAGCGTATCCTCTACTACACCGGCCGGACGCATAAGATCGGCGAAGTTCACGACGGCGCGGCCACGATGGACTGGATGGTGCAGGAGCAGGAGCGCGGCATCACCATAACCTCGGCCGCAACGGCGACGACGTGGCGGGACACGCGCATCAATATTATCGATACGCCAGGCCACGTGGACTTCACGGTCGAGGTCGAACGTTCGCTGCGCGTCCTCGACGGGCTCGTCGCGCTGTTCGATTCGGTTGCCGCCGTGCAGCCGCAATCGGAGACGGTGTGGCGCCAGGCGAACAAGTACAAAGTGCCGCGGATCATCTTCGTTAACAAGATGGATCGCATGGGCGCCGATTTCTTTAATTGCGTCGCTAAGATTCGCGAACGTCTCGGCGCGCGCGCGGTGCCGATCCAAGTGCCGATCGGCGCCGAAGACCGGTTTCTCGGCGTGGTCGATCTCTTCTCGATGCACAAGATCATCTATACGGACGATCTCGGCTCGACGAACGACGAGACGCCGGTCACAGAGGCGGACGGCGAGTTACAGGCGACCGCGCAGCAATGGCGTCAAGAATTGATCGAAGCGATTGCCGAGCAGGACGATGAGCTGCTCGAACTCTTTTTCGCTGGTGAAGAGATCCCGATCGCGCGGCTGCAAACTGCCTTGCGTAAGGCGACGATCGCGGGCGACGTACTGCCGATGCTTTGCGGGTCCGCTTTTAAGAATAAGGGCGTTCAGCCGCTGCTCGATGCCGTCGTCGACTACCTGCCCTCACCGATCGACGCCAAGCAGATTACGGGCGTCGACCCGCGCGACGAGACGAAGCACCTCGTCCGCGTCGCCGATGATAAGCAACCGTTCGCCGCGCTCGCGTTCAAGATCGCGACGGACCCGTACGGCAATCTGACGTACTTCCGCGTCTATTCCGGCACGCTCGAAAAGGGCAGCTACGTGTATAACGCGCGCAGCGGCCGTAAAGAGCGCATCGGACGCATTCTGCGGATGCACGCGAACCATCGCGAGGACATCGATTCGATCGGGGCGGGCGACATCGCGGCGGCCGTCGGGTTGACCGATACACGCACCGGCGACACGCTCTGCGATGAGAAGCAGCCGATCCTGCTCGAGAACATCGTGTTCCCCGAACCCGTCATCAGTCAAGCGATCGAACCGAAGACGAAAGCCGATCAGGATAAGATGGGTACGGCGCTGTCGCGTCTCGCGCAGGAAGATCCGACGTTCCGGATGCGCACCGATGAGGAGACGCAGCAGACGATCATCGCCGGCATGGGCGAGTTGCATCTGGAGATCATCCTCGATCGTCTCAAGCGCGAGTTCAAAGTCGAGGCCAACGTCGGTAAGCCGCAAGTCGCGTATAAAGAAGCGATTACGCGCAAAGTCGAAAAGCAGGGCAAGTTCGTGCGGCAGACCGGCGGCAAGGGCCAGTACGGCGACGTCTGGCTGCGCCTGGAACCGGGGGAGCCGAACACGGGTTACGTCTTCGTCTGGGCCGTCGTCGGCGGTACGATCCCCAAGGAGTACCAGAAGGCGATCGCCGAGGGGATTCGCGAGGCCTCGACCAGCGGCGTCCTCGCCGGCTATCCCGTGCTGGATTTCAAAGCGACGATTTTCGACGGCAGTTATCACGACGTCGACTCCTCGGAGATGGCGTTTAAAATCGCCGGCTCCATGGCGTTCAAGGAAGCCAATCGCGCTGCCGGACCGATCCTGCTCGAACCGATTATGAAAGTCGAAGTTACGACGCCGAAGGATTACCTCGGCGGGATCAACGGCGACCTCATGAAACGGCGCGGCATGATTCAGGGCAGCGAAGACGTCCCGGGCGGCGCGCAAACCATCACGGCGAACGTTCCTCTATCCGAGATGTTCGGATACGCGACCGACATGCGCTCCGCGACGCAAGGCCGCGCGACCTATACGATGGAGTTTCTCCATTACGAGAAGGCGCCGAAATCCGTCGAAGAAGAGATCGTTTCCAAGGCCAAGGGCACGAAGCCGGCCGCGTAAGGGCGCGCTCGGGAATCGGGACGGCACCGGCTCAACTCAAAACTTACCCCAACCGGAATAAGGAATCAGGACTGTATGGCGAAGGCAAAATTCGACCGAAGCAAACCGCACGTCAACATCGGCACGACGGGTCACGTCGATCATGGCAAGACGACGCTTACCGCGGCGATCATCAATTGTCTCGCCACCGAGCACGCGAACATCCAGAAGCGCAACGTGGACGATATCGACAACGCGCCCGAGGAGAAAGAGCGCGGCATTACCATCGCCATCTCGCACCAAGAGTACGAGACGATGACGCGCCACTACGCGCACGTCGACTGTCCGGGCCACGCCGACTATATCAAGAACATGATTACGGGCGCGGCGCAGATGGACGGCGCGATCCTGGTCGTATCCGCAACCGACGGGCCCATGCCGCAGACTCGCGAGCACATCCTGCTCATGAAGCAGGTCGGCGTCCCGTATATCGTCGTGTTTCTCAATAAGGTCGACCTCGTCGATGACGAGGAGCTGCTCGAACTCGTCGAGATGGAAGTCCGCGAACTGCTGACGAAGCAGGGCTTCGACGGGGACGATTGCCCGGTTATCAAGGGCTCGGCGACGAAGGCGCTCGCCTCGTCGGGGAAGCGTGAAGATCCCGACGCCGCGCCCATCTTCGCCTTAATGGATGCCGTCGACAGCTATATTCCCACGCCCGAGCGGGCCGTCGACAAGCCGTTCCTCATGCCGGTCGAAGACGTCTTCACGATCACCGGCCGCGGTACCGTCGGCACGGGTCGCGTCGAGCGCGGTCAGGTGAAAGTCGGCGAGGAGATCGAGATCGTCGGTTTGCAAGAAAAGGCGCGTAAGTCCGTGGTTACCGGGATCGAGATGTTCCGTAAGCTGCTCGACATGGGGATCGCGGGTGACAACATCGGCGTCCTCTTGCGCGGCATCGAGCGCAACGACATCGAGCGCGGTCAGGTGCTGGCGAAACCCGGGTCGATCAAGCCGCACACGAATTTCAAAGCCGAAGTCTACGTGCTCTCCAAAGAAGAAGGCGGACGTCACACGCCGTTCTTCGCGAACTACCGGCCGCAGTTTTATTTCCGGACGACGGACGTAACCGGCACGATCAAATTGCCCGAAGGGGTCGAGATGGTCATGCCGGGCGATAACATCACCATGGACGTCGAACTCATCACGCCTATCGCGTGTGAGGAGGGTTTGCGCTTCGCCATCCGTGAGGGCGGCCGCACGGTCGGCGCCGGCGTCGTGACCGCCATCCTCGCAGACACGGCCGTCGCCGCGAAAGCGAAATAGCGGCGCGTGGCAAAGCAGAAGATCCGCATTCGCCTCAAGGCCTACGATCACAAGATTCTCGATCAGTCGGCCGAGCGGATCGTAGATACCGCCAAGCGCACCGGAGCATTCGTCAGCGGACCCGTTCCGCTGCCGACGGAGATCAATCGCTTCTGCGTAAACCGCTCTCCGCACGTCGATAAGAAATCGCGCGAACATTTCGAGATGCGTACGCACAAGCGCCTTATCGATATTCTGCAAGCTTCGCCGAAGACGATGGATGCACTCATGCATCTCGATCTTCCCGCCGGCGTCGATATCGAGCTCAAGGCCTAATCCGCCATTACGCGGCGCGCTTCGCCGTCGGCGTTAAAACCTTAATCCGGTTACGCCGCCGTACCGGCGCGTTACGGCGAGAAGAATCTGCAAATCGCTGCGAGAAACGGGCGAGATGCCGATTCCTCTCAACGTCGTACACGAGCGTAGTTTCGGCGGCACGCGCCGTCGTATCTATCAGCTGCTTTCTGAGATGGGAACGTCCGCCGACGCTATTTGGCCGTTCGCGTCGCAACCGTTTTTACGTAGCGCCGGGCCGTTGGAACCCGGCCGGACGGAAGAGTGGCACAGCGGCGTCCACTCGGTGCTCGACGACGTCGTTCCTGAAGAACGCATCGTCTGGCGATTTAAGAACGACGGCTTCGATGGAACCCACGGCTTTTATCTCGAAGCGGATGCGAAGAAGACGCGCTTATTACACAAGATCGAGGCGACGCTCTCCGATACCGATGGCCGGCTCTTCTGGCGTCGTCTCGAGGACGTGAACGAGCGCCAGATGGATGCGCTCTTCGATAAACTCGAGCGGGTGCTCAAGCGCTAGTGTCGCGACAGCAGGTCGGCGCACCGCAGTCGACTTAAAGCGGCCGGTCCGGTAGTTCGATTGCGGCGATGAACGAGCGAAAGGCGCGGTCGACGCGCGTTCGCTCACCCGTCGCGAGGACGTCGAGCAATAACCCGCGCACGACGGCTACGAGTAGCGTCGCGAGCGCCGCGGCCCGCTCGCGAGAAAAGCCTTGCCGTTCGAGCGTGTGCGAGAACGGTAAGATCCAGCCGGTCGAAACCGCGCGCAGAAACGCGGCGTGCCGGCGCCGATCCTGCAACGCGATCCCATAGCTCTCGAAGAGCAGCCGCAGGAGACGGTCGTGACGCGGAGCCGTCAACCATTGCCAGGCGCGTAGCAGCAGCGTGCGGGCGTCGTGTTCGGCGCTGCGTTCGTACCATGCTTCGAGGAGTCGCGTTTGGCGGCGGCTCGTCTCTTCGAGAATCGCGAGCACCAGCGCGTCTTTGGATCCGAAGTGGTACAGCAGCGTGCGCGGGCTTGCGGCGACGGCTTTGGCGAGCGGCCGGAGTGAAAGTTCGGCCAGGCCGTGCGTGAGAACGTAGTCGACGATGGAGCCGAGAAGCTCGCTGCGTAAACCATTATCTCGCGCGCGTGGCACCGGCCTTACGTTGCTCGCCGGACGGCGTGCGACCCGCGGCGGTATTCGAGCCGTGGCGCAGAAGTGCCGCTCATGATCGTTCTCGTCACGGGCGCCACGGCCGGTTTCGGCGACGCAACCGTCCGCCGTTTCGTGCGCGACGGTGCACGCGTCATCGCGACGGGACGGCGCAGCGAGCGGCTCGCGGCGCTGCGGGCGGAGCTCGGCGAGATGGTTCTGCCGCTCACGCTCGACGTGCGCGATCGCGACGCCGTTACGCGCGCGCTCAACTCGCTACCGCCCGCGTTCGCGGCGATCGAC
>CAXUFI010000074.1:0-2426 GCA_964250245.1 uncultured bacterium | reverse complement strand
GCCTCGGGCCCGCGCACGAGGCCGAGCTCGACGATTGGGAGGCGATGGTCGATACGAACGTCAAGGGCGTTCTGTACGTCACGCATGCCGTGCTCGCGGGCATGGTCGCGCGCGACGCCGGCCATATCGTCAACGTCGGTTCGGTCGCCGCCCACTTCCCCTATCCCGGCGGTAACGTGTACGGCGCCACGAAAGCGTTCGTATACCAATTTTCGTTAAACCTGCGCGCCGATCTGCTGGGAACCAAAATCCGCGTCACCGATATCGAGCCGGGACTCGTCGGCGGATCGGAGTTTTCGACGATTCGCTTTAAGGGCGACCGCGCGCGAGCCGATGCGCTCTACGCGGACACGACGGCGTTGACGCCGGCCGACATCGCCGATGCCATCGCCTGGGTAACGACGCGGCCGGCGCACGTCAACGT
Organism: uncultured bacterium; assembly: GCA_964250245.1. Classification (GTDB taxonomy): domain Bacteria; phylum Vulcanimicrobiota; class Vulcanimicrobiia; order Vulcanimicrobiales; family Vulcanimicrobiaceae; genus CAXTIY01. The sequence continues at coordinate 2,002 of CAXUFI010000074.1, read as the reverse complement.
GAATTCGCTACAGTTGATGCCGGTCAGCCAAGCGTTCGCGCCGCTCCCGGTCGCGCGGCAGACGAAGTAAAGGCCGCTACGCTCGCGCGACGACGCGCTTCGCGCGATCGTACTGCTTCGGCCACGCGACGTCGTCGCCGAGCGCGAGCGCGGCGTGCAGCGGCCAATACGGGTCGCGCAGCGATTGACGGGCGATGAAGATAAGATCGGCCTGCCCCGCTTGCAAAATCTCTTCGGCTTGTTCGGGCTCCGTAATTAAGCCGACGGCGCCCGTCGCGATGCCGCTATCTTGCCGGATGCGAGCCGCGAACGGGACTTGATAGTTCGGTCGCGGGTCGATGCGCTGCGCGGGCGTCAGCCCGCCCGAAGACGCATCGATGAGATCGACGCCGAGCGCAACCAGTTGCCGCGAGAGCGCGACCGAGTCGTCGAGCGTCCAACCGCCCTCGGCCCAATCGGTCGCCGAAATGCGGACGAAAAACGGAACGTCGTCGGGGAGCGTTTCGCGGATACCGCGCGCAACTTCGCGTAACAAACGCGTCCGGTTCTCGAACGAGCCGCCGTAGACGTCCGTCCGTTCGTTGGCGAGCGGCGAGAGGAATTCGTGTAAGAGGTAGCCGTGCGCGGCATGCAATTCGACCACGCGAAAGCCGGCCGCGAGCGCCCGGCGCGTGGCCGCGATGAAGTCCACCGTTACCCGGGCGATGTCCGCCACCGTCATCGCGCGCGGAGCGGCGTCGCCGGGATGATAGGCGAGCGCGCTCGGCGCGAGCGGCTCCCAGCCCCCGTCGCTTGCGGCGAGCCGTTCGCCGCCGTCCCAAGGCGCGGGCGTACTCGCTTTGCGACCCGCATGCGCGAGCTGGATGCCGGGCACGGCTCCTTGCGCCGTCACGAAGGCATTGATCTCGCGCAGCTTCGCGACGTGCTCGTCCCGGTAGATGCCGAGGTCGGCGGGCGAGATCCGGCCTTCGGGAGTGACCGCGGCGGCTTCGGTGACGATGAGACCGGCACCGCCGACGGCGCGGCTACCGAGATGGACCAGATGCCAATCGGAAGCGAAGCCGTCGCGGCTCGAATACTCGCACATCGGCGATACGACGATGCGGTTGCGAAGCGTTACGCCTCGAATGGTGAGCGGTTCGAATAAGCGGGACACGCCGCTCTCAACCCCGCGCGACAAACCATGGTTTCTCGAGTCCGCCTCGCCCGGCGCGGGTCGGAAAGCGAGGGACCTCGGCGGGTTAGGAAGCGGGAGACGCCACCGGAGCCGGACGATGCTTCATCCGCGACTCGAACTGCTCGCGCTGCGGCGGCGTAAGCACGCCTTCGACCTGGTCGCGCATCTGTTTGCGCGTCTCCGGCGTCGCGCTGTCGCGCGAACTCCGGTAGGCCGTCATGATGTCCTTAATCTTAGCTTTCTGGTCGTCGCTGAGGTCGAGTGCCTCGAGCGCCGCGACCATGCGATTGGGCCGGCGATGGTGCGGCGCGATCTCGGGCGCCGGGGAAGCTTCCGCGGACGCGGGCGCGGGCGAAGACGGCGCGACTTGCGCGAAGGCGGCGGAGCCGGTGGATAGGGAGCCGGCGAGAAGAGCGAGGCAGAGGATGCGCGAGTTCATCACAGTCTAGTAACTCCTTAAAGTCGGTACGATCCGTAAACGAGCGTGACGGTGGTTCGGCCCGCTCGCTCCGTCACGCCAGGTACGAGTCGGCACCTAGCATACGCACGCGCACCTCGCGGCGTTACGACGGCGCGTGAGACCGCGATGAGAATAACGGTCGGGCGCGCGTGCGGGCACGGTTCGCTAACGAGCATCGCGACGAAGCCGCGGACGGCAACCGTAGCGCGGCAAGAGCGCGCGAGCCGCTCGCTCGACGGGTAGATGCGTTTGGTGAGTGTAGGCAGCGAAGTACGGCCCGACGCGTCTCTCCCCGAAGCGGTCGTCGCCGGGGCGAGCGCGGCCGCACGCGCCTGCTCGCCTTCGAGGGCGGCTATCACGGCGAC
>CAXUFI010000073.1:0-9891 GCA_964250245.1 uncultured bacterium | reverse complement strand
CTCTCTATCTCATATCGGACCGATCCTCATACACCACTCCCTGGGACACGATCAAAGGTTCCACTCGCAGGCGAGGAATAATCGCAGACTTCCATTTGAACTTCTTGGAGGGTTTGTTGAATCGATCCTCGTTTTTAGGAGCGGTAGGCGCTGCTCCCCTAGCCGGGGCGGCTATTCCATTGCTCGGCGCTTCGCATGTTCGCCCCGTTTCCGTGGCTGCGGCAAACGTAGACTACGTGGCAATGATGCGGCACCTGGGTTACGCCAGGATCGACGACAAGGCCACGGGTTTAACGTATCACGCCGGCGGCTTAATCGAGCGAACGCGGACGGTTCGTAGGCTTGCGGTTGCGCGTAGCATTCGTCCCAACACGTATTGTTATGACGATTGTTCGCCCTACGAAGTGGCAAATTATTTTGGGGTGGAGGATAGTGCGGGCTACGTCGTTGGTTACTATGACGGCAAAGACCCGCAGCCGACGCAGGACGGCTTCCAAACGTACGTAGCAACTCCGTTCTATGCGTTCTCTGTCACATCGCCAAGCTCCATGTACTGGATTGCGGCAAAAAAGCCGCGGTGCACTGTCTCGACCAAGAACTTGCAGCCGGATTATTTGGAAGCGGCATAGCAAAATATGTTGTAGCTAACGCTCCAAAATTCGCAACTAACATTAGCGCCGCTGGTGAACAGTATCTAATTCAAAAATCATTTCAGTTGGGCGACGGTCCCGCGTTCATAGCCGCCGTCATTGCGTCAGTTCCACTGTCACAATGGCTCCTAATTGCAACTACAGTAGGAGTAACGGCTCTCTTTGCATATTCGTTGTGGCGCTGCTACACGAATGCGTCTTGAGAGGGAGAATTAGACGTTGGTAGTCTTTTTTCTGGTAATCGCTGTGGTGTGCGTTATTGCGATTACTTTAAGGGCCCGCAACAAGAAAGACGGCGGTTTGAAAGTCGCGTTATTGGAGGGCGGCCCAGTACTGGCGGCAGCCATTTGCGGAGCTTTGTACTTTGCTTTTCCACTGCCGTATCACATAGGGGCAATTTTCACTGTAGCAAGTGCGCTTCTTACGGTCCTGACGCTAAACAATATAACGAATCACCACTTCAGCCATGTCGGCGCCGGACGGCACACAAAACGCAAGCTCAAATAAAGCAAGAGCAGCACCTAGCGGTTGGGACGTGAAAAGCCGGGAGTTGCTGCCCGGCTTTTCTTTCGAAACGCAGGCCCTATAGCCAGCACAATTACGCTCGCATATCAACGCTGCTTGAGTGCCGCGCGAGCGTCTCGACGGCCATTCCCACGGCATAAGCGGCGGCCGTATCGACCCAGACCGAATCCGCTAGAACGCCGAAGTCCGATTCGTCGCTCGGTTATTGCCGCTATCCGTGAGCTTTGGCTTCGCGGTACTCGGCGATATGCTCGTACACGTGATCGGGAAATTTGAGATCGCGGTACACGTTGCCGGCGTCCGGATCGTCCGGATTCGGGATGATCGGAAAATCTTGCTGCGCTTGGTACTCGAGAATCTTGGCGCGTTTCGGCGGACTGTAATCGGCCTGTTCGACCTGCGCGAGCAGTGCGCGCGCGTCGTCTTCCGAGAAATCTTTGTCTTGCCGTAACGCAGCCACGACCTCGTCATTGCTGCCGAAGTGGCGGGCGATCATAGCGAAAACCAAACGCCCGTAATGGCCGATGTCGTCGCCGCGGTCGAGCGCCTCGAGCAGGTGAGCCATCATTGAATTCGTGCGAAGTTCGTCAAACATGGTGGCGGTGTACCCGAACGTGCGTTCGATAAAACACTGCTCGTACCGGACGTTCCAGGCACCGACCGAGCCCGCGGTCAACTGCAACGCATGCCGTTCGTCGTCGTGCGCACCGCTAGCGCGATCGTGCTGCAAGCGGCTTTTCTGGCCGCTTCCCTAGCGCTGCCGTCGCTCGGAGCCACGACCGTCACGTTCGTGCCGGCGGGCGCGATCGGCAGCAACGTCGGCCACTTCTACTACTATGGCCGCTGGGAACGCGTGCAGCATCGGGACGGCCGCTTTTTCGGAGCGAGCCGTCGCACGGCGGCCGCCGGAGCGGTGGCGATTTTCACCTTCGAGGGCTGCGTGGTGCGTCTCTACGGCGTCCGCGGGCCGGGCGGCGGACACGGGATCGTCACCGTCGACGGCACGCGTTACGAAAACGCCGACTTCTACGCCGCCCGCAAAGAGCCGCAAGCGGCCGTATTCGTAAGTCCGGTCCTGCCGGCGGGCATCCATACGCTGGCCATCACGGCGATGGGCGATCCTCGCGACCTCCGCCGCCGAAGCAGCTACGTGAATCTAACCGGGGCCGACTACCGGTAGCGCTTATTTAACGAGCGGGAGCACGTCGCTCGGGGCGAGCGGGTAGAATCCGAGCACGAGCGTGGCGACGACGCAGACCGCGACGCCGATCCACGGCAGGGTGCTCGCCGGAACCATCGCGGGACGGATCGCCGCGCCCGTCGTCCGCGCGTACATCGCCCGCACGATTTTAAAATACGCGTAGGCCGAGATCGCGGTGCCGACGATCAGCAAGACCGCGAGCCAGGCGTAGCCGTTATCGACGGCGGTCGCGAGGATTAAGATCTTTCCCGTGAAGCCCGCGGTCGGCGGCAACCCGGCTAAACTCAGGAGAAAGAACGTCATCGCCCCGGCTAACACCGGCTGACGGTTACCGAGTCCCGCATAGGAGGCGAGATTCGCGCCCTCTTCACGGTCACGCGAGAGCAGCGCGACGACGCCGAAGGCTCCGAGGTTCATAAACGTATACGCGCCGAGATAGAAGATCGCGTAGCGCAGCCCGAGCGACGAGAGCCCGGCCATGGCCGCGATGATGTAGCCGAGTTGCGCGATGCCGCTGTAGGCGAGGAGACGCTTGATATCGGTCTGGGCGAGCGCGGCGACGTTCCCGACGATCATCGATAGAGCGGCCACGATCCAGACCGGCAGCAGCAGCGCGTGCGAAGCTTGCGCCGAGAGCGCCGCGTAGGCGAAGCGCGCCAGGACCGCGAGCGTGCCGGCTTTCGTGACGATGCTCATAAAGGCCGTGACCGGCAGCGGCGCGCCTTCATAGACGTCGGGCGTCCAAACGTGAAACGGTACGAGGCTGAGTTTGAAGCACAACCCGACGAGAAACAGGCCGCAGCCGAGATCGAAGAGCGGGATGCTCGCGACGGGACCGGCCAGCGCGGCGAGCGCGACGCTGCCGGTCGCTCCGAACAGCAGCGCCATGCCGTACAGCATGAAGGCCGAGGCGGTGGACGACAAGATTAAGTATTTTAGCGCGGCCTCGCGCGCCGCCGGCCGCGGGGCGATGGCGCAGAGACAATAGAGTGCGAGCGAGAGCAGTTCGAGGCCGAGAAAGACCGTCATGAGGTTACCGGCGCCGGCCATCAGCATCGCGCCGCTCGCACTCCACATGAGCAGCGCGATCGCGCCGCCCGCCTGATCCTCGCGACCGAGCGTATAACTCAGCAGCAATGAAAAAATCGCCGCGACGATCGTGATCTCTTCGAAGACGATGGCGAAGCCGCCGTTGATGAACGCGCCGCCGAACGCCGCGTACGGGTGACCCCACGCCTGCAGAGCGACGACGCCCGCCGCGGCGAGGCCGACGATCGCCACCGCGAGACCGCTGCGCCGGCGCAACGTCTTGGGCAGCGTCAAATCCGCGAGCAGCACGATCAGCGCCGAAAGGCCGACGATCGCTTGCGGCGCCACGGCGGACCAATCCGCGCTGCCGAAGGGGATGATCAACTGCGGCGTCATCGGCCTACGAACGCTGCAGGTTGGTGGCGGCGTGCGCGCCGGCGGCGGCGGCCGCGATGACCGGCCCGGGCGAAATCCCGAGCAGGACGATGGCGACGACCAGCGGCGCTAGGGCCAGAATCTCGAGCGGCGACATGTCTTCGCGTTGCGGCAAGTCTTCGAGCTCCGGCCCGTTCATCACGCCCTGCAGGACGCGCAGCATATACGCGGCCGCGATGACGATCGGCACGAGCGCGAGCACGACGGCCCACACGTAGCCGGCGGCGAAGAGCCCAGTGAGAATCAGGATCTCGCCCGCGAAGCCGCAGAGGCCCGGCAAGCCGAGCGCGGCGAGCGCGACGATCGTCAGCCCGCCCGCCAGCTTCGGATTACGCGCGCCGAGACCGCCCAGACGCGAAAGCAATCGCGTGTCTTCGCGAAGCTCGACCTCGCCCATCACGGTAAACAGGCCCGCGCTGAAGAGTCCGTGCGCGATGATGTATACGACGGCGCCGCCGAGCGCGATCGGATTGAAGCTGAAGACGGCCAGCAGGATCAGCCCGAGGTGCGAGAGCGACGAGTACGCGACCACGCGCTTCGTATCGTCCTGCACGAGCGCCGCGAGCGCCCCGTAGAACAGCGCGATTAAGCCGAGCACGAACATTAGCGGTTGCAGGGCGTGCATCGGACCCGGTAAGAGCTCGGTACCGATGACGATGAAGCCGTAAAGCCCCGCTTTCGACTGCACCGCGCTGACGACGGCGGCCATCGGCGCCGGCAAGTCGGCGTACGTATCGGGCATCCAGGTGTGGAGCGGCCACACGGGCGTCTTAATGAGAAACGCGAGCGAGAAGCCGAGCAAGATCCAGAGCGCCCAGGCGTCGGAGATCGCTGCCGGTGCCGGCACCGCGGCGCCGAGCACGTCCGTGGTACCCTGTTCGACGCCGTACGCGGCCGTGGCGAGCAAGAGCGCGAGCCCGCCGGCCAGGTTATAAATAAGATAACGCCACGCCGTGCCCGTCGTCTTCCCCGGCGACCACGCGACGAGCGTTAAGAACACCGGGAACAACATCAGATCCCAGAAGAGCGCGAACAAAAGCAGATCGCGCGAGACGAACACCCCGGTCATCGCCCCTTGCAACACGAGCATCTGCGCGACGAAGTCGCGCGGCCGCGGCACGCGGGCCACCATCAGCGCGCAGCCGGCCGTGAGCGTCAAGAGCAGCACGAGCCAGAAGCCGATGCCGCCGAGGCCGAGGTGGAAGCTCGCCGCAAAGGGCCGCGAGAGCCAGCGCACCGACTCGTCGGCCGCTCCGGAGCCGGCGATCGCGGCGAGAAAGCAGCCGAAGGCGACGGCGACGCCCGTCCAGCGGATGGCGACCTCGGCCGAGCGCGGAATAAGGAACAGACAGAGACCGGCGACGATCGGTACGATGACGAGCCCGGCGATCATCGCGGCCCGCCGCTCATTTTGCAGCTCCGAGCAGCGCGAAATACGCGATGAAGCAGGCCGTACCGAAAACGATCGTCAGCGCGTACGACCGCACGAGACCGTTCTGCAGCGCCCGGAACAGCAACCCGAGGGCCCCCGCGCCCCAGGCGATGTCGCGCACGCCCGCATCGAGCACGTGCGGATCGATCACGTTCGAAAACCACGTGCCCAGGGCCCGCGCCGGACGCACGATGGCGGCCGCATACGCATCGTCGAAATAGAACGCGTGCACGAACGCCTGCGGCCGGCGCAGCGACTCGCCGCGGATCTTGACGATCGCTTGCAATTGCGCCTCGGGCGAGCCGTAGCGCAGATAGGCGATGACGATGCCGAGCGCGACGAGCACGATAACGATGAGCGTCGAGACGGTCTCGGGGAACGGCACCGAGGCTGCGGTAATCGTGTCGGCCGGCGCGAATGCGGGACCGAGAAAAGCCGTCCACGGGCTCGCCGGTCCGCCGATGGCGACGTAGCCCGCGACGATGGCGAACACGGCGAGGATCGCGACGGGCGCGTTCATCAGCCAGGCCGGCGGATGCGCGTGCGTGATGTCTTCATCGCGATGGGCGCGGCGATCGGGCAGGATGCCGAGCTCGGCGTCGGACTCCTCGCCGCGGTACGGCCCGAAGAACGTTAGGAAGAGCATGCGGAACATGTAATACGCGGTCACACCCGCGGTCAGCGCGCCGGCGACGTAGAGCACGGGGTGATTGCGCTCGAGCATCGCATAGATGATCGCGTCCTTACTGTAATAGCCGCTAAACCCCGGACAACCGATGATGGCGAGCGTGCCCACGAACATCGCGTAGAACGCGAACGGCATCCGTCGCGCGAGGCCACCCATGCGGCGCACGTCTTGCTCGTCGTGCAGCGCGTGGATGATGAGCCCCGAAGTCAAAAACAGTTCGGCTTTAAAAAAGGCGTGCGTGAAAAAGTGCAGGACGCCGGCTTGATAGGCGCCCACGCCGACGGCCATGATCATATAGCCGATCTGCGACATCGTGGAGTACGCGAGGATGCGCTTGATGTCCCATTGCGAGATGCCGAGAATCGCCCCGAGGACCATCGTTAAACCGCCGACGATGCCGACCAGTTCCTGCGCCGCGGGCGACGCGCTCCAAAGCGGCGCGAACCGGGCGATGAGGTAAACGCCCGCCGTCACCATCGTCGCCGCGTGAATGAGCGCCGACACGGGCGTCGGTCCCTCCATGGCGTCCGGCAGCCACGTGTGCAGCGGCACCTGCGCCGACTTCGCCGCACAGGCGACGAACAGCGCCACGCAGATCACGAAGACCGTGCCCGGCGCGAGGTTGCCGGCGTTCGCGAAGATCTGCGCGTACGACACCGACTTCGTCGTCGCAAACAGTGCGAAGACGGCGAACATCAGGCCGATATCGCCGACCACGTTGATGACGAACGCTTTGCGGGCCGCTTCGACTGCCGAGGGGCGGTCGAACCAAAAGCCGATCAGAAAATACGAAGCGAGCCCGACGAGACCCCAGCCGACGAGCAAGCCGACGACGTTATCGGAGAGCACGAGCGTGAGCATCGAGAAGACGAAGAAATTCATGTACGCGAAGAAGCGCGCCGGTGCCCGGTCGTTCCACATGTAGCCGAGCGAATAGATGTGGATGAGCCCGCCGACGCCCGTGATGATAAGCGTCCAGAGCAACGAGAGCGGATCGAGCAACAGCCCGAAGTCGAACCCCGGCAGCCAGCTTACGAGCGGCACGCGCACGCCGCCGGCGGCTTGCGCGGCGGTGAATTGCGTGAGCGTCAGCGCGAACGCGGCCAGCACGAGCGCCGAGCCGAGCCAGCCGGCGTTACGCTTGAGCTGCGGCCCGCCGGCCCAAATGGCGAGCGCACCCGCGAGCGGCAAGAGCCAGACGGCATAGAGCATCAGCCGCGCATCCCGGCGACTTCATCGAGATCGACGTTCTTCGCGCGGCGAAAGACGGCCACGACGATGGCGAGGCCGATGGCGGCTTCGGCGGCCGCGACCGTGACGACGAGAAACACGAAGACGTGCCCCGCGTTATTCACCCAGGCGCGGGAAAAAGCGACGAGCGCCAAATTTGCGGCGTTGAACATCAATTCGATCGCCATGAGCACGATGAGCGGATTGCGGCGCAACACGACGCCGGCGACGCCGATGAAGAACATCACGGCCGAGAGCGCGACGTAATTCGAGACGTCGACGGTCACCGCGGACCGCCTTTGAGGATCGGTTCGCGCTGCGCGGCCTTCGCGGGCCGGTGCCGCCCCTGCGTCGGCTGCGGCGGTGCGTCCCCGGCGAGCAAGACCACGCCGATGACGGCCACCATCAAGATGAAGGCGGTCACTTCGAACGGCAGCAGTTGTACGGTGAAGAGCGCTTTCCCGAAATCGCCGACGCTGCCGAAAACGTTCGCGTCGCCGACCGCTCCGAGCGTCGAGGTGGCGGCGTGCGGCGGCAGCGCGGCGAACGGATGATGGAAGATGCCGAACGCGAGCAAGGCGAAGGCCGCGAGCGCGATGACGCCGGCGGGCACGACGATGCGCGGTAGGCGGTTCGGGCCTTCGGCGAAGGGACCGATGCCGCTCGAGAGCAGCGCGATCACGAAGACGAACAGCATGAGGATCGCGCCCGTGTACACGACGACCTGGATGACCGCGAGAAACTCCGCATCGAGCGTAAAGTACAGCGCCGCGAGCGCGAGGAAATTGACGAGCAGTCCGACGACGCTGTAGACCGGGCTCTTCTGCGTCACCGTAAAGATCGCGCTGGCGATCAAAATGACGGCAAGCAGATAAAAAAGGATCACTGCAGCGTCAAGCCTTTCGTCTCCGTCTTCAACCTCGCGCCGTTGAACGTCGCATCGTACCCCGTCGCGATATCGACCGTGCTCTTCTTCTCGATGACGCGGCCGAGATCGGACGGAATCCCGATCGGCCGCTCGTCGGGCGAGGTCCCGACGCCGGCTTCGGCGGGCACGAGCAGCCGGTCTTTACTATATACGAACGAGCCGCGCCGGTAGTCCGCCATCTCGAAGCGCGGGGTGAGCACGATCGCGTCGGTCGGGCACGCTTCTTCGCAGAGTCCGCAGAAGATGCAGCGCAGCTCGTCGATTTCGTACCGCGCGGCGAAGCGTTCGCCGGGCGATCGGCGATCTTCCGGCGAGTTCTCCGCCCCGATGACGGTGATGGCATTGGCCGGACAGGCGATCGAACAGAGTTCGCAGCCGATGCAGCGCTCTTTGCCGTCGGCGTAACGCCGCAGCTCGTGCAGGCCGTGGAAGCGCGGCGCGTGCTGCTTTCGCACGTTCGGATAGCTCACCGTCGGTTTCTTCTGAAACGCGAATTGGAGCGTCGTGGCGAAGCCACGGACGAGCGCGAGCACTGCACCCGGTAAGGTCTGCACGAATTACCCCGTTATCGCGACGATGGCGGCCGTCACCATCAGATTGAGCGTCGCGACCGGTAAGAGAAACTTCCAACCGAAGTTCATCAGGCGGTCGTAGCGCAGCCGCGGCAGCGTCGTCCGCAGCCAGATGTACATGAAGATGAAGAGTCCGGCTTTCAACACGAACCAGATGATCCCGGGCACGAACGTCAAGCCGAACGGCGCGTTCCAGCCGCCGAGGAAGAGCAGCGTCGCGATGCACGCGACGGTGATCATATTCAAATATTCGGCGATGAAGAACAAGCCGAAGCGCAGCCCCGAATACTCGGTGTGAAAGCCGCCGACGAGTTCGGTCTCGGCCTCCACGAGGTCGAACGGCGCGCGATTCGTCTCGGCGACCGCCGTAATGATGTAGATGACGAAGCCCAGCAATTGCGGCAGCACATACCACATCTTGTATTGCGCGTGCACGATGCCGGCGAGCGAGGTGGTCCCCGCGAGGATCAGTACGCCGATGACCGACATCGTCATCGCCAGCTCGTAACTGATCATCTGCGCCGTCGAGCGCACGCTGCCGAGCAACGGAAATTTCGAACCCGACGACCAGCCGGCGAGCGAGATGCCGTAGACGCCGATCGACGTGATCGCGAAGATGACGAGGATCCCCGCGTTGACGTTACTCGCGCCCCAAACGCCGGCGCTCGATTCTGAAAACGGAATGACCGCGAACGCGCCCATCGCGCAGACGAGCGAGATGAACGGCGCGAGTTTGTAGATGAGCGGATCCGCGCTGCGCGGCGTCAGGTCTTCCTTAAAGAGCATCTTCACGGCGTCCGCCGCCGGCTGCATCATCCCCCAGGGACCGGTGCGATTGGGCCCCGGGCGCAATTGCATCCAGCCCATGATCTTGCGTTCGAACAGCATCGAGTACGCGAAGGTCGTGAGTACGACGGCTAAGATCACGGCCGACTTGATGAGCGCGATCAGCCACCATGGCGCGGCGCCGAGCACGGCGCCGATCTGCGTGAGCATCAGCGGCGGCCCCCGACGAGCAGGTCGGGCGCGGCGACCGCTTGCACTTCCACGAGTTCGCCGTCCACGAAATCGCTCGCGGGCGCGGCCGGCAGGCCATCGATGACGCGCACGACGTCCGGTACGGCGTTCTCATCGCGCCGGGCCGTGAGGCCGGGCAACCGCCCGCCGCGCGCCCCCGCGATCGCGACGATTTCGCCCGGCG
>CAXUFI010000072.1:0-9908 GCA_964250245.1 uncultured bacterium | reverse complement strand
ATAGCTGCGATCGACCGCGGCGAGCGCCTCGCCGCTCAACGTGAAGAGACACGCGCGGACGCCGCTGGTTCCCGCGTCGATACCGAGCACGACGTCGCCCGAGCCGCTCATCCGATAGCCCTATAAAAAGTAAGCATGTGCGGGCTTGTAACGCGCTCGCTGAAAACGGGACCTTCCCGAACGCGGAAGGTGCAGGGCGAGAGGTGCCCTTGACGCGGCAGAACGGCGGCGGTACCCTAGGCGGGTTCGTTTCGTCGCCATCTGCGGAAGTAGCTCAGTGGTAGAGCATCGCCTTGCCAAGGCGAGGGTCGCGAGTTCGAATCTCGTCTTCCGCTCCAAGAAAGGCTCCTCGTGAGCGCCGCGACCGTCAAGCACCTCGATCCGACGCAAGTCGAGCTCGAGATATCGATCTCCGACGAAGAACTCGATGCCGCCCGCGAGCGCGCGTTCCGGCAGCTCGTTAAGAACGTGCGCATTCCGGGCTTCCGGCCGGGAAAAGCGCCGCGCAAGATCTTCGAAGCGCAGTACGGTACGGCGGGGATCCAGGAGCGGGCGATGGAGTCGGTCGTGCCCGACGTCTATTCGAAGGCGCTGCAGGAGAACGATCTCGAGCCCGTCGACCGGCCGCAAATGGAACTGCTGCCCGATGAAGAGGGCCTGCCGGTTCGCGTCCGCGCCACCGTGTACGTCCGGCCGCAGTTCGAGCTTCACGATTACGAGGGCGTGGAACTCGAGGGACCGTCGACGGCCGTCTCGGATGAGGACGTGGCGAAAGCGCTCGAAGGGCTGCGGAAGGAGGCCGGCAGCTTGCTCCCCGTCGAGCGGCCGGTCGAACTCGGCGACACTCCGACGATCGATTACGAAGGGAGAGTCGACGGCGTTCCCTTCGAAGGCGGCACGGCACAGGGACAATCGACCGAAATCGTCGCCGACCGTTTTATCCCGGGTTTCGCCGACGGCATCGTCGGTATGAACGCGGGTGAGACCAAGGAGATCGAGGCTGCCTTTCCCGCCGAGTACGGCAATCAGGAATTGGCCGGCAAGACGGCGACGTTCTCCGTGACCGTCCACGAGAATAAGACGGCTCAACTCGCCGACCTCGACGACGAGTTCGCCAAACGCTTCGGCGGGCCGGAAGCGACGGTCGGCACGCTGCGCGACGAACTGCGCAATCGGCTGGAAGCGAACGCGCGGCGGCAACAGCGGCGCGAGGTGACGGCGCCGCTGCTCGAGCGGCTGGCGGCCACGCACGAATTCGCGCTGCCGCCCGTGCTCGTGGAACGCGAAGTCGAGAACCTGCTCGGCGAGGCGAAGAGCTATATCGAGCGCGCGGGCGTCGCTTGGGACGCGTATCTCGCCAAGGCGGAGAAAACCGAAGACGCGCTGCGCGCCGAATACCGGGATGAGGCGGCGAAGCGCGTGAAATCCTCGCTACTGCTCGAAGCGATCGCGAAAGCGAAGAGCATCACCGCGACGAGCGCCGATATCGAAGCCGAGGTGCAAGCGCTCGGCCGCCAATATCAGCAGCCGCGCGAAGCGATCCTCGAGATGATCCGTCCGAATATCGAAGCGTTCGCCGACGGCATCGTGCGCACCAAGACCATCGACTATCTGCTCGACCACGCTCGAATCACCGAGAAAGAGGCGGCGGCCGGCCCCGTCTGAAGCAACCTTTGCTCGCCGGACGTAGTCACAACGCTAGCATTTGGGAAAACTTCGAGGAGTACGGATTTGGGTCACCTGGTTCCCATGGTCGTCGAGCAAAGCGCGCGCGGCGAACGGGCTTTCGACATCTATTCGCGCCTCCTCAAGGAGCGGATCATCTTCGTCGGCGGGGTCGTCGACGACGGCCTCGCGAATCTGGTCATCGCGCAGCTCCTGTTTCTCGAGCGCGAGGATGCGGACAAAGACATCGACATGTACGTGAATAGTCCGGGCGGCAGCGTGACCGCGGGGCTCGCGATTTACGATACGATGCAGCTCGTGAAGTGTGACGTAGCTACGATTTGCGCCGGTATGGCGGCTTCGATGGGCTCGATTCTCCTGACGGGCGGCGCTCCCGGCAAGCGTTATGCTCTGCCGCATTCGAAAATTCTGATCCATCAGCCCTGGGTGCAGCAGATCGGCGGCCAGGCGACGGATGTCGAGATAGCGGCCCGGGATTTAATCGCCACCCGGCGGATGCTTGCGGGCATCTACGAGACGACGACGAAGAAGCCAGTCGAACAAATCCTCAAGGACATCGATCGCGATTATTACATGACGGCCGAAGAGGCTCGCGATTACGGGCTCATCGATCAGATCTTCAGTAAAGATATGCGCAGCGGCGCTCCTACCCCGGCGTAAAGACGAGAGACAAGGTCGCGCGTGTTCCGATTCGGAGATGAAAAAGGTCAGTTGAAGTGCAGCTTCTGCGGTAAGTCGCAAGAGCAGGTGCGCAAATTGATCGCGGGGCCCGGGGTGTACATCTGCGACGAGTGCATCGAACTCTGCAACGAGATCATCGAAGAAGAGCTATATAAGAACGTCGATGAGAACGTTCGGCTGCGGAACATCCCCAAGCCCAAAGAGATCAACAACATCCTCAATCAGTACGTCATCGGCCAGGAGCGCGCGAAGAAATCGCTCGCGGTCGCGGTGTACAATCATTACAAGCGCGTCAATGCCGGCACGTCGTCCGACGACGTCGAGTTGCAGAAATCGAACATCCTGCTCGTCGGGCCGACGGGCAGCGGCAAAACCTATCTCGCGCAGACGCTCGCAAAAATTCTCGACGTACCGCTGGCGATGGCCGATGCGACGTCCCTTACCGAAGCGGGCTACGTCGGCGAGGACGTGGAGAATATTCTCCTCAAGCTGATTCAGGCCGCCGATTACGACGTTAAACGCGCCGAAAAAGGCATCGTCTACATCGACGAAATCGACAAGATCGCGCGCAAGAGCGAGAATCCGTCGATCACGCGCGACGTCAGCGGCGAAGGCGTGCAACAGGCGTTGCTCAAGATCCTCGAAGGCACGACGGCGAACGTCCCGCCGCAGGGTGGCCGGAAGCATCCGCATCAAGAGTTCATTCAGATCGACACGACCAACGTGCTGTTCATCTGCGGCGGCGCGTTCGACGGCTTAGAAAAGATTATCGAATCGCGCGTCGCTTCCAACGCCCTCGGTTTCCGGTCGGTCCCCGAATCAAAGCGCGACGCACGGGTCGGTAAATTGCTGCAGCAATTGATGCCCGAAGATTTGCTGCGCTTCGGCTTGATCCCCGAGTTCATCGGCCGCTTGCCGATCGTCGTGACGCTCGATGCGCTCGACGAACTCGCGCTACGCCGGATCCTCGTCGAGCCGCGCAACGCGCTCGTGCGGCAATTTCAGAAGATCATGGCGATGGACGGCGTCGATCTGACGTTCACGAAAGAAGCGCTCGTCGCGATCGCGACCAAGGCGCAGGGCCGCAAAACCGGCGCCCGCGGCCTGCGCAGCATTCTCGAAGAAGTGATGCTCGACGTGATGTACGACCTCCCGAGCCTGCAAGGCGTCAAGAAATGCGTCATCAATAAAGAAGTCATCGAGAAGAAGGAACAGCCCGCGCTGATCTACGCCGACCGCCCGAAAGACCTGCCGGCGTAAACGTATTGCGTAGCGGCACGAGCGTCGAATTACGGCGCCGGCGCGAAACCGCCGTAGAGATTCCATTGCGGCCGGCTTCGTTTCCCGCTCAGATCCTGGCCGGCCTTCGTGCGCAATTGCCCGACGAACGGAGCCATGTACGTGACGAGAATGCTCGTCGCCGCTAACGTTCCGGAACGATCTCCGCTGACGCCGATATTCTGAGCGAAGAAGGACGCGGGATCGTTCGGCATCCCGTCGAGCGCCGTGGCCGGGCTCCACGTCGTGCCGTCCTTGGAGAACCGGGTCCGTACCCGTTCTTGCCCGGCTACCGGGTCCACGCTGAACATCACGTAGCGTCGCGTGCGCGGGCTCCACTTCACATCGACGTTCTGCGTGCGCGCGTCGGTAACGGCGGGTTGCGTCCAGGCCGTCGGGTCGGCCGAGCGCACGAGCAAAATATTGCCGTGCGGATAGGCGTAGGTGTCGTCCGTGTACCACATCCAAAGTTTGCCTCCGGCGACGACGACGGCGGGTTGACCCGCGCCGTAACTGTTCGCGACGTCGTGCGCCGGACGCACGAGAATCGCCGGCGGATCGGCCGCGGTTGCGCCCCAGGTGCCGGATTGCGATAAGGCGCGATAGGGCCCATCGATCGTCGCCGCTCTCGCCACCTCGATGACGGTCTGTTTGTTACCGTTCGGACTGCGATATGCGGAGCCGTAGTACATGTAATAATAGCCGTTGAAGAAAACGACGCTGGGATCGCAGGCCGACAAATCGCGGTTGGTAGCGCCGGTCGTAACGAGCTTTAAGACCGGCGTAGCCCAGTGTACGCCGTCGGTCGAGGCGGAAGACCGAATCGCGTCCCAACCGCCTTGCAAACCTACCGAACAATAAAACATCCGGTATCCGCCGGGGACGGTGACGATGGCCGCGCCGTACGCGTACGCCGGCGGCCCGCTGCCGTTCGTGGCCGGCGGATTTACGCCGGTCGCGCAATTGCGGCCGCCGGCGAGCGAGCAATCGATGAGTAAATCGAAGCCGGTGTATCCGGCTACGTTTTCGATCGAACCCGCATCGAGCGGAAGTGCGGTCGCGGGTCCGCGTAACGGGGCGCGCGCCGCATCGCCGGCGGCAACGGCGTAGATCGTTCGGCCGGCAAAGGCGTGCAGTTGCGAGGGAGTGACGGGTGCGGCGAAACCAAACGCCCCCGCCGTTTCGCACGCCCGCGCCACCGCCGCGCTGCTCTGCCCGCCGGCGACGACCGTCTTCAGCGCCGCGCCTCCGCTCGCCGGCTCGCCGGCATAGATCGTCACCCGTACCGGAGCGGGATCCCCGGCGGAGCAGGCCCAGCCGGTTACGTCGAGCCGGTCGACGCGCTCGCTTCGCAACCCGTCGACGACTCCCATTAAGCGGCCGGCCGGCGGCGCCGCCGCGACGACGCCCGAAAGCAGGAGCAGCGTCGCGAACGTGCTTGCGTAGATCATGCACGCGGGCATCGCCCGCGAGAGCTCGAGACTCCTACGTACGAGTTACGCGACGAGCGGCGGTGCGCCGACGCCCGCGGCGAATCGAGATCGACCGCAACGATCATCGCTCGCGGAATCTCGAACGCGCTGATTCTCTCGCTCGTTATCGGCGCCACCGCAATTGCCGTCGCTGCCGAGTCGAAGTCTCCAAGTAAGACGCCGGTCTGGACGGCCTGCATCGGCATCCGCGTCGGACTGCCGCGCAGCGTGCGAGGCCCCTCCGCCGACATCGCCGATAACCGGTTCAACCAAATCCAGACTCCGAGCGGGGGCTTTCGCGGTTTTCGACGCCCAGGGTTCTACTCGGGCCGGCGATGGGCGGTAGCCGTGGGACATGGGAAGCGCGGAGCGCACCGTACCGCGCTCCGGTAACCCTTGGGACGGACGACGCATGCGGACCGTGGTTGAATCACGCCGAGATCGCCGGTGCCGAAGTCGCCGGTTTCGTCCACGACGAGAATGCGCGTAACGATGACGCCGGTCAGACGAATAAAAGCTATGTCGCTCGCCTGAGACCGTAGAGGATGGCTTGCAGGGACGAGGGTCGGACAGATCGTCGCCGGCTCCGGTCGGCCGACCCGAAACGAAAACGCGGGCGAGGGCGACTGCACCGCGGTGAAAGACAGGGAGCCGCCTTCCTACGGCTGCGTGGCTGTTTGCCCGGCAGAAGCCGGACGCGCTGCCGCTCCATCAGTGCTAGGCCGGAGCCGAAGCTCGCCCTTCGCGGCCGATCGACCCGATGGCGTCGGGAAGGGGCGTAAGGAGTTGCTGTTCGGCTACGGCTCATTCGTCGAGTCGCATCGTGTGCGGCCTCTCCGATTGCGGCGACGGCTAACGGCGCGGGCTCGCCTCGCGGGCGAGATTAACGCAGAAAGCCGGCGAATCCCTCGCCTTCGAGAGCTTCGAGCAAGGCCGCCGGATCGTCGAAGATTGCCGCGGCGCCGGCTAAGTCGTCGGCGCTGCCGCCGCCGCAGCGCAAGCCGACGAACCGGACGTTCGCGCGGGTCGCCGCTTCCACGTCGTAGCGCGAGTCGCCGACCATGACGGCTCGCTCGGGCGCGGTCTTGCTCCATGCGAGAGCCGCTTCGACGATGTCGGGGGCCGGTTTGGAAGCTTCGACTTCCTCCGGCTTCATCGCGTGGTCGAAGAGCCCGTCGACCTGCGCGATCTCCAGGAGCGGCTGCAACTCCCGTTCGCTCGCCGAACTCGCGACGATACAGCGGTACGCATCCGTGCGCAGCCGCTGCAACAACTCCCGCGAGCCCGGGAAGCTGCGGATGGCCGGGAGGTATTTTTCGAGAAAAATCTCACGGCGTCTCTTCACGATCGAAACGCCCGGCTCGTCCTCCGTGGTGAGCCCGACGTCCAAACCGGGCAACAGCCGGTCCGAGCCGGAGCCGATCAGCGGCCTGATCCGTTCGAAAGGGACGGTGTACCCGGCCTCGCCGAGCGCCTCGACCCAAGCGTGCGCGTGCGCGTCGTTGCTGTCGGTAAGCGTCCCGTCGACGTCGAAGAGGACGGTCTCTATTTTTATCGCCACCCCTATCGTTACCCGGAAAGCGCCGCAGCGAGTTCGCGCCGGTTCTGTATCATGAGGAGGACTTACGAAGACGACGAGTGACGGCGGCAAGGGACTCGCGCAACGCCGCGCCGCGCTCGACGCGCTGCCGTTAATCACGTTCGTGGTTCGCGCGAGCGGCGCCGTCGATTACGTCAGCGAGCGCTTCTTCGACGTGACGGGCGCCGAGCGCGGGACGTTCGCCGGTGACGAGTGGCTCACGTTCGTCGCACCGCAAGAACGCGCGGCCTTTCGCCTTTCGCTCGCCGCCGGCTTCGCCGCGGAAGAGCCCTTCAGCGCCGAAGCGCCCGTCCGCTGCGCGGACGGAAAGTACCGCTGGATGCTCGTCAACGTGCAGCCGCTACCGGGCGCGAGCGCCGGCGGCACGCGCGAGTGGTTCGGTACGATGACCGATATCGACCGGCGGCGGCACATCGACGAGTCGCGCGGCATGTTCGCGTCACTCGCGGAAGCGAGCGATCAATTCATCAGCATCGCCACGCTCGCGGGTGAGATCATCTTCGTAAACGAGGCCGGTCGTAAACTGCTCGGCGTCGGCACGCTCGACGACGCGCGGCGCACGAAGCTCCTGGATTACTTCATGCTCGAAGACCGGCCGTACGTCGCGGAGGTCGTCTTCGGGGCGCTGGAACGGAGCGGCCGCTGGATGCAAGAGTTTCGCTTGCGGCACTTCGTCACGGGCGAAAGCGTGGACGTGCTCTACCGGCTCTTCTACATTCGAGAGCCCAAGACGGACGAGCGCATCGCGATCGCGACCGTTTCGAGCGACATCCGGGAACGGATGCTCGCCGACCGGCGGTTACGCACGCTCGTCGATGCGGGCGCGACGCTGACGCACTCCCTGGATTACGCGGCGACGCTCGCGAGCCTCGCGGAGCTCGTGGTGCGGGCGCTGGCGACCTATTGCATCATCGACGTTTTTGCCGCGCCGCACAGCGACGCGTCGATCGAGCGGATTGCGGCCGTCCATGCGGATCGCGATAAGAGCCCCCTCATGCGGGCCTTACTCGATTTTACGCCGGGTTTCGAACGCGTCGCCGATCCGGTCGTGGCGGCGTTTTTCGAGGGTTCGTCGACGCTCGTCGAACGCGTCGACGACGGCTGGATCGAGCGCACCGCTTCGTCTCCCGAGCACGCGCGCGTGCTGCGAGCGCTCGGCGTGCGTTCGCTCGTGACGGTCCCGCTCGTCGCGCAGGGCGAAGTCCTCGGGGCGCTCACGTGCGGACTCGCCGCCGAAGCCTCGGGCGCGCGGCGGCAGGAGCACTACGATGCCGAGGACCTGTTCTTCATCGAAGAACTCGGACGGCGCGGCGGCGCCGCCATCGAGAACGCGCGCTCGTTCGAGCGCGAACGGCGCATCGCGGTGTCGCTGCAAGAAGCGTCGCTGCCGCGGACGTTGCCGCGTTTCGACCACCTGCATCTCACGGCGTATTACCGGCCGGGCAAAACCGAAGCCACGATCGGCGGTGACTGGTACGACGCTTTTCTGCTCGAGGACGGCCGCGTCGTGCTCACGATCGGCGACGTGCTCGGGAACGGGCTGCGCGCCGCGATCACGATGACGAAGCTGCGCCAAGCGATGCAAGCCGCCGCGATGGTCGAAGCCGACCCCAATCGCATGCTCGACGTCGCCGATAAAACGCTGCGCCTGCACGATCCCGA
This sequence comes from uncultured bacterium, assembly GCA_964250245.1. Taxonomy (GTDB): domain Bacteria; phylum Vulcanimicrobiota; class Vulcanimicrobiia; order Vulcanimicrobiales; family Vulcanimicrobiaceae; genus CAXTIY01. The sequence goes on along the minus strand of CAXUFI010000072.1, from coordinate 1,529 downwards.
TGCTTATGCGACCGCCATCGCCGCGATCTACGACCCGAAGACACAAGCGACGACCTTCGCCTCGGCCGGCCACCCGGGGCCGCTGTTGCGCACCGCCGGCGGCAGCGTCGAAGAGCTCGGCTGTCCGGGATTATTGCTCGGGTTGCGTACGGGGAAAGACCGCCGCTCGCGAGTCGTTGCGACGCCGCCGAACAGCACGCTCGTGTTCTACACCGACGGGCTCACCGAAGCGACGCGCAACGTCGACGAAGGGCAGGCGCGCTTGGAAGAGGCGCTCGCGGGGCTCGACGTGCGCGGCGATGGTGCGGCCCGCGCGGTGGTCGACATCGTCCTGCGCGGCGAAGACGCGGGCGACGACGTCGCGGTCTTGATCGCGACCGTGACGCCGCCGGCGGAATCGCAAGGCTAGCGGGGCGCTCCGCGTTCCGCTACGGCACCGGCTCCGAGGCATCGGGAAAGATCGCGGCTTCGCCCTGCAGCAGTCCCTGGGTCGCCGCGCGGAACGCGGCGGCGAGCGGCACGAATTGCGCCGCCGTCTCGCGCCGCAACGTGTCGCGGCAGAAGACGATCGCGGCGACGAACGTGCCGTGCGGGTCCGCAACCGCGTACGGGCCGCCGAAACCGAACACCGTGCGGATGCCGTAATGCGCGACGAAATCCGTCGCCGGAATGATGAGCCGGCCGCGTTCGTCCGTCGTCACGCGTGCGTCGCCGATGAAGAAGAGGCCGTCGCGCTGGTCGCTGCGGCGCGTCACGTATTGCGAGCGGCCCGCTCCGGGCCGCAGGAGCGGCGGAAACCCCGTCTCACCCAGGACGCGCGCGATCATCGGAATCTCGCTGACGAACGCCTCGGAGACGAGCGGAATCGCGCGATGGCCGCGCGAGCGCTCGCGCTCGTTCCATTGCGCTTGCACGCCGCGCGTCCCCAGCAGCGTCAGTACTTGCGTCGCGGGCGCGAAGCCGGCGTCGCCGACGTGCTGCCGTGCGAACGCCCGCGCGAACTGCTGCTCGGCGACGGGGAGCCGCGCGAACGGCACGGTGACGAAAAGCCGCACGAGCACCGTCGAGTCGATGAAGTGCGAATAGAAACGGTCGGCGAACGCCTGCGCCGCCGCCGCGAGCGATGCGAAGGCGAACGGCTCGCCGATCGCCGTCTGCCAGAGACTTTCCCGGCCGGCCTGATCGATTCTCACGGGTGGCCGCGCTTACGACGCCGGCGCTAAACTCGCGATCGCTCGCGCCCAATCGGCTCGCTCGCCGGACCCTTCATGCCGCTCGCCGAAAATCTGCAAGCTCAGAGCCCCGCCGGAATCGTAGAGTTCGAGCGAGGTGACGATCCCGTTGACCGTCGGTTTGCGCACGGCCCAGGCGCGCGCGATGCCCTCCTCCTCGAGATGCAGCGTGAAGCGCGGGTCGAGCAGGTCGCAGCGGCCTCCGGTCAGGTGTGGTTGTGGGATCGGCCCGATCGAGATCTTCACGATCCCCTCGTTCGCGACGAAGATCATGAGCGGTATCTCCGCGGCGGCCGC
>CAXUFI010000071.1:0-9939 GCA_964250245.1 uncultured bacterium | reverse complement strand
CGATAACGTCGTCGACGGCAGCATCATCGTGCTGCACGACGGGAACCGCGGCATCGTATGCCGCGGCAGCCCGGTGGCCGCCGCCGTCTGCGACCGCAGCCAAGAGGTCGCCGCCACGCGCGAACTCATCGAGCGGTTGCGCGGCCGCGGTTACCGTTTCGTGACGATCCCGCAGCTCGCCGCCGACGCGGACCGCGCGCGCGCGTCACTCAGGCGTACTGCCGCCCGTTGAGGACGATGTAGCCGTCGGGATGCAGCCCCGCGGGATCGTGGTGCGTCCAATGGACGAGCGGCCCGTGCTGCGCCTCGGGCACGAGCTCGCCGACGACGGAGATATGGTCCCCCGGCAGGACGGGGACGCGCGGCGCGAGCTTCACGTTGTCGACGATTTCGAGGGCGCGGCCGTCGTCGCTGCGCACGTCGAACGCCTCGTGTTCGGCGTGCGTATTCGAGCCGTAGAAGAAGTGCGGCGCCGAGGTCACCGTGGCGCCGAACGCGACCTCGCTCGGTGAGGAGAGAGCGAACGCCGCGGCGAGCGAATTGATCACGCGCTTCCATCACGCGCCGCGCCGGCGCCGCTAGACGGTCCCCTTCGCCTAGATTGCGAACGGGGCAGCGTGGTCTTCGTCTACGCGGTCGTGTTTCTGTCCTTGGGACTCGTCAATCTCACGTTCGACCGCGATTGGTGGCGCGGTCAGCGGCTGCGTCTGGGTCTCGGCGTGCCGCTCGTCATGCTGTACGTCTATTTCGAGATGCCGGCCCTGGTCTTTCCGCAGGCCTTCACGCTGCTCTTACTGACGCTCGTGCCCAATGCCGTCTACAGCGCGCTGCTCGCGGCGCGTACCGTCATCGCTTCGCGGCGCATCGTCTCCATCCGGCGAACGCCGATCCGGCCCTATCTCGTCGCGCTCGCCGTCCTGGCCGTCTTCGCGGCGGCCCTCTTCGTCGCGCCGTACGTCGACGCCGGCGGTCTGCGCGACGTCGTCGACGTTTCGACCTCGACCTCGCTGCCGCCGAGCGCCGACGTGCGGCACGTCCGCGTCGTGCCGGAGGAGGCGGCCATTTTCGCCGGGAGCAAAGTCGTCGGCCAGCTCGGCGCGTATTACGGCGTCGGCGATTACAGCGTTCAGGTGGCGAGCGGCCGGCTCGTTTGGGTCGCGCCGCTCGAATTCAACGGCGTCGTGCAGTGGCTCTCACGCCGCACGAGCCCGGGCGTCATCGTCGTCAGCGCCGAGAACCCCGATGCTCCCGCCGAATTGCGCGCGCACGCGCCGTTACGTTACATTCCGTCCGCCCGGCTCAACGAGAACCTCTACCGCCACGTATACTTTCGGTACGGAACCGAACAAATTCTCGAAACGACGGTGCAGCTCGACGCGGCGGGCGATCCGCAATACATCTGCACGCTCGGCCGGCCGACCGTCGGCTGGAGCGGGACGCGCGTCACGGCCGTCGTCCTCGTCGACCCCGCGAGCGGCAGCATGCGGCGCATCGCGCGCGCCGACTTCGCCACGTTACCCGGCTGGGTGAGCCGCGTGTATCCGGCCACGCTCGCGCTCGCCTATAACGAATGGTTCGGCGCCTACGTCCACGGCTTATGGAATTATTTCATCGTGCGGCGCGACGTCCACGTGCCGGCGCGCGACGAAGTGTTCGGCTTACTCGCCGGGCCGCGCTTCGTCTGGTTCGTCGATCACACGTCGCCCGCGAGCGACCAGTCGATGACCGGGTTCACGTACATGGACACGGTGACGGGTAAGCTCGTCTACTACACGTCCTCCGGCGGCGAGTTTAATTCGCGCGGCGCCGAAGAGGCCGTCGCCTCGAACCCCGTCGTCCGGCAAGGAAAGCTCATCCCGACGCAGCCGCTGCTCTATAACGCCTACGGCCAGAACACGTGGGTGGTTCCGCTCGTCGCGGAAACGGGGAAGTATCAAACGGTGGCACTCGTACAGGCGAAGAACGGGCACGTCGTGGTCGGGTCGAGCGCGAGCACGTCGCCCCAGATCGATGCCTTCGCGCAGTACGCGAACTTCTTAGGGGTCGGGGCGCCGCCGGCCGCGCAAGCGCGGGGGCGGCTGACGGACGGCACGATCGATCGCGTCTCGGCGCTCGGGTCGAGCGTCTATTTCACGGTCCGCGGCCGGCGCGAGATCTTCGCGTACGAGGCGCGCGGCGACGCCGCCTCATTGCTCGCCCGCAGCGGCGACCGGGTTCGCTTCACTTGGCGGCCGCCGGCCGCACCGTATGCCGCGGTCAGCACGTTCGACGATCGGACCCTGACGGGGACGGCGCCGCGTTCGTGAAACGCCTCTTCGGCGAACGCCTGCTGCTCGAACCCGTCACCGCGCTCAACGCGGTCACGTTATGGCGGATCATGCAAACGGGCCAGCTGCGCGAATTCCAAGACGTGCCGCGCTATTCGCGGGAAGAGTTCGAACGGCGCGTCGCTTCGCGGCCGAAAACGTTCGATACCCGTTCGCCCGGGCGGTTCGAATGGCTCGTTAGCCTGCGCGCGTCGAAGCGCGCGATCGGCTGGCTCTCGCTGCGGATCGGAGACCGCGACCGCCGGACCGCCGAGATCGGCTACAGCATCGTCAGCGCGCATCGCGGCCAGGGCTACGCGAGCGAAGCGGCGCGAACGATCGTCGCGTTCGCCTTCGAAGAGAGCGATCTGCTGGAGCTGAGCGCCTGTTGCGTGCCCGCCAACGTCGCGTCGCGGCGGCTGCTCGCGAGCGTCGGTTTTCTCGAGCGTCGCGTCGCCCGCAACGGAGCGATCGTGCGCGGGCGGCCGGTCGACATCGTCATCTTCGAATTGACCCGCGAACGTTACCGTTCGCTGCTCGGGCGCGGCGAGTCGGCGAACTCGATCGTGATCCCGGCGTCGGCGAATCCGAAATAACGTTGTCCGGGCTGCGCGAGATGGGCGAGCAGTGGCTCCCGGACGACGCTTACGGTCAGCCGCGCGGCGAGTTCCGCTCGCGGCACCCACGCGAGGTCGACGACGTGCGGATCGCTCGGGGGCAGCCGCGGTTCGCCCGCGCACGAGACGTCGAAAGCGGCGTTCGTGAAGTGCGTGCCCGTCGCCGCGTCGTACGATTCCGCGATGTAGCGCAGTCCGCCGACGACGACGTCGAGGCGCGTCTCTTCGCGGAACTCCCGGCGCAGCGCGTCGGGCAGCAGCTCGTCCCGCTCTTGCCGGCCGCCGGGCAGGTTCCACAGCGGTTCGCGCTGGTTGGGATACGCGGAGGCGACCAGCAGCAGCGCGCCGCGGCGCTCGAGGATTCCCGTTACCAGATGCACGCGCGCCACTCGCCGTCCCAGGTTCGTCGTGCCGGCCGTCGAGTTCTTTAGCGTTGCCGACGCGCGCCGGCTGCGCGCGGCGCTGGCGCTGCGCGAGCGGGTGTTCGTGGTCGAACAGGGCGTCCCGCCGCAGGAGGAAGTCGACGCGTACGACGGGCCGGATTCGCCGGCGGTACACGCGCTGCTGCGCGACGGCGCGCGCTACGTCGGGGCCGCGCGCTTCTATGCCCTCGATGCGAAGACGGTGCGTATCGGCCGGATGGCGGTCGACGCGGCGCTGCGCGGCCGCGGCTCGGGCAGGCATCTGCTGCAAGCGCTCGGCGAAGAAGCCCGCCGCCGCGGCTACGAGCGGGCGCAACTGCACGCCCAGATGCACGCGCGCGGCTTCTACCTGCGCGCGGGCTACGTCGACGACGGCGAGCCGCTCTGGGACGCCGGGATCCTGCACCAGCCGATGACGGCCCGACTGTAGCAGGTCGCCGGGCCGGCGGTCTGGTCGCGCCGGCGCTCAAAATTTTCGCGGCCGGGGGCATCCAACCACGGTTGGATTGTGCTATAGTGCGTCCAGCCGCGGGCACGAAGCGTCAAGCCGGGCGGCTCGAAGCCCGCGCCGGCCGCCTCGTCCTTCGTCGTGGTACGTAGCGGGACCGAAATCGATCAGACGCCCGGAGAAGACCCGAACGTGTATACAGACGAAACCCTGAGCTGCGTCGATTGTAACAGCCAGTTTATTTTTACTTCCGGCGAGCAGCAGTTCTTTGCCAGTAAAGGCTTTCAAAATAAGCCGAACCGCTGCCCCGAGTGCCGCTCGGCGCGTAAAGCGCAACGTGGCTCGGGCGGCGGCGGCAGTTACGCGGGCGGCGGCGGAGCCCCCCGCGGCGCGGCCCGGGAGATGTTCCAGACGACATGCAGCCAATGCGGCCAAACCGCCGAGGTTCCGTTTCAGCCGCGCGGCGATAAGCCCGTTTATTGCCGCGATTGTTTTGCCGGCCGGAGCTCCAGCTACCGGTAACACGTAGCGGTCTCTCGACGGTCGCCGCGCCCGTAACCGGGGCCGCTTACGTTCCGAACGAGTGCCGGCCGGACGGGTTTGCCGGCCGGCTCGCTCCGCATCAGGCCGGATCCCATGCGAGGTGCCGCCCTTGATCGCTCGTGCTATACCGACCGGCGCGAAGGCGCCCGTCCCTCATTAGCGCGGCGAGCGGGGCTTCCCGCTCGTCGCCCGCCGGCCGTCGCCGGCAATCTTGACGGCCTATCGGACGCGTGATACGATACGCGCCTATGCCCGGAGAGCGCTTCGGGCCGGTTTTCCCTTGCCTCGCTTCGTACTGAGAGACTAAAGAATTTAATGGCGAAAACAGTCCTTCCGAAATCGTCTGCTGCTAAAGCGCCGTCCGGGAAGACGACCCGCTCGAAGCGCTCGACGAAAGGGGAAGATGGCGGTGCGGTAGTAGCGACCTACGCCGCTCCGGCCGGCGTCGGACCGGAGACCGAAGCCTTTACCGTCGAGCGCTACGCCGACCCGGGCGCCAAGCGCAAACGCTACTCCTTCGCGAAGATCCCGGACGTTCTCGAACTCCCCGACCTCATCGAATTGCAGAAGGCCTCCTTCCGCTGGTTCATCACGGACGGCTTGAAGGAAGCGTTCGATTCGATCTCGCCGATCAAGGATTTCACGGGGAATCTGGTGCTGGAGTTCGGCGAGCATTCGCTCGGCGAGCCCAAGTACACGGTCGAAGAGTGCCGCGAGCGCGACATGACGTATTCGGCGCCGCTACGCGTCCGGGTCCGCCTCATCACGGCCGAGTCGGGCGAGATCAAGGGTATTCCGGACCAGGAAATCTTCATGGGCGATTTTCCGCTCATGACCGACAAGGGAACGTTCATGATCAACGGCGCGGAGCGCGTGATCGTGAGCCAGCTCGTGCGTTCGCCCGGCGTCTATTTCCTACAAGACGTCGACACGAATAACCGGCCGACATATAACGCGACGATCATCCCCAACCGCGGCGCGTGGATCGAATTCGAGACCGATAACGGAACCAAGAACGACGAGACCGAGGGTACCGTCGGCGTCCGGATCGACAAGAACCGCAAGATCTACGTTACGACCTTCGTGCGTGCGCTCTCGCGTCCGGACTTGGGTTTCGATTGGGAAGGCGACGAAGCGCTGCTCGATCTCTTCGATCACTCGCCGCTGATCGTCAACTGTCTCGATAAGGACAAGGACGTTAAAACGCGCGAGGACGCGCTCAAAGAGATTTACAAGAAACTGCGTCCGGGCGAACCCGAGAACGCGGAGAATGCCGAAAAGCTCCTCGAATCGCTCTTCTTCGACGAGAAGCGGTACGATTTGGCGGGCGTCGGCCGGTACAAGCTCTCCGGCAAGCTCGAGAATCCGGCCCGCGCGGAGTTGCGCGAGTATTCGCAACTCGGTCATGCCGTGCCGCCGATCGATAAGAAATGCCTGGTGCGCGAGGATATGATCGCCGTCATCCGGCGCTTGATCAAGGTCGCGATGAAGACCCCGGGCCCGAGCGGCAAACCGCTCGCGCATATCGACGACATCGATCATCTCGGCAACCGCCGCATCCGTTCGGTCGGCGAGCTGCTGCAAAACCAGTTCCGCGTCGGTCTGTTGCGTCTGGAGCGCGTGGTGCGCGAACGGATGACCGTGCAAGACATCGAAACGGTCACGCCGCAGGCGTTGATCAACATTCGGCCGGTCGTCGCGGCGATCAAAGAGTTCTTCGGGTCCTCGCAGCTCTCGCAATTCATGGACCAAACGAATTCGCTCGCCGAATTGACGCACAAGCGGCGGCTCTCCGCACTCGGTCCCGGAGGGTTGTCGCGCGAACGCGCCGGTTTCGAAGTGCGCGACGTCCACCACTCGCACTACGGCCGCATCTGCCCGATCGAGACGCCTGAAGGGCCGAATATCGGCTTGATCGGCTCGCTCGCAACGTTCGCCCGGGTCAACAAATACGGCTTCATCGAGACGCCGTACCGCATCGTTACCGACGGCGTGGTCAGCACGGACCTGCTCTACCTTACTGCCGACCGCGAGGACGAGTTCCGGATCGCGCAAGCCAATACGCCGCTCGCGCCCGACGGCCGCATCACGACCGAACAAGTCGTCGCGCGCTATGCGGAAGAGTACGTCACGGAACCGCCCGAGCTCGTGCAGCTCATGGACGTTTCGCCGAAGCAGATCGTCTCCGTCGCGACGGCGCTCATCCCGTTCCTCGAACACGATGACGCGAATCGCGCGCTTATGGGCGCGAACATGCAGCGTCAGGCCGTGCCGTTGTTACGGCCCCAGGCGCCGATCGTCGGCACCGGCATGGAATATCGGGCGGCGAAGGATTCGGGCGGCTGCGTGCTCGCCGACGAAGCCGGCGTCGTCTTGCAGGTCGATGCGAAGGCCGTCGTCGTCAAAGGCGACGCCGATGGGCTCGAGCGTTCGTACGATCTGCTCAAATTCACGCGCTCCAATGCGGGCACGTGCATCAATCAAACTCCGATCGTCACGATCGGCGAGCGCGTCGTACGCGGCCAGATCCTCGCCGACGGGCCATCCTCGGATCAGGGCGAGATGGCGCTCGGCCAAAACGTGCTCGTCGCGTTCATGCCTTGGGAAGGCTACAATTACGAAGACGCGATCCTGATCAGCGAGCGCATGGTTAAGGACGACCGCTTCACCTCGATCCATATCGAGGAGTACGAGTGCGAAGCCCGCGATACGAAGCTCGGACCCGAAGAGATCACGCGCGACATCCCCAACGTCGGCGAGGACGCGCTCAAGGATCTCGACGAGAACGGGATCATCCGCATCGGCGCCGAGGTGCGGCCCGAAGATATCCTCGTCGGTAAGGTTACACCCAAGGGCGAGACCGAGCTCACCGCGGAAGAGCGGCTGTTGCGCGCGATCTTCGGTGAGAAATCGCGCGAAGTGCGCGACACCTCGCTCAAAGTACCGCACGGCGAAAAAGGCAAGATCATCGACGTCAAGATGTTCTCACGTGAGAACGGCGACGAACTCTCGCCCGGCGTCAGCCATCTCGTTCGCGTCTACGTCGCGCAGAAACGCAAGATTCTCCAAGGCGACAAGATGGCGGGCCGGCACGGCAATAAGGGCGTCATCGCTAAGGTGCTGCCCGAAGAAGACATGCCGTATACCGAAGACGGCACGCCCGTCGACATCGTGCTCAATCCGCTCGGCGTACCCTCGCGCATGAATCTCGGTCAGATCATGGAGACGCATCTCGGCTGGGCCGCGCGGATGCTCGACATGTTCATCGCGACGCCGGTCTTCGACGGCGCGCACGCCGAGGACATCGCCGAATGGCTGCAGGATGCGGGGCTGCCCGCCGACGGCAAAACCTGGCTGCGCGACGGGCGCAGCGGCGAACGCTTCAACCGTCCGATCACGGTCGGCATGATCTACATGCTCAAACTCGCGCATTTGGTGGATGATAAGATTCACGCGCGGTCGACCGGTCCGTACTCGATGATCACGCAACAGCCGCTCGGCGGCAAGGCGCAATTCGGCGGCCAGCGCTTCGGTGAAATGGAAGTGTGGGCGCTCGAAGCATACGGCGCCGCATACACGCTGCAAGAGTTGCTGACGGTGAAATCGGACGACGTCGTCGGTCGCGTGAAAACCTACGAAGCGATCGTCAAGGGCGAGAACGTTATGGAACCGGGCGTTCCGGAGTCGTTCAAGGTGCTCATCAAAGAGCTGCAATCGCTCGCGCTCGACGTCAAGGTGCTCACGGAGAACCGCGAAGAGATCGAGATCAAGATCCAAGACGACGACATGACGGAGACGGCGAAAGACATCGGTCTGCTCGTCGGCGACGACGATCCGCGCATGTCCCAGACGATGGTTGCCGCCCGTGAAGCCGAGGCGCAGCGCGCGGCCGCTTCGGTCGTACCGGCCGGCATCGGTATGGAAGACTCAACCGAGGGCGCCACGCTGATCGAAGGCGAGGAGGCCGAGGACGACGAGGAGACCGAGGCGAGCGACGAAGAGGTAGCGGCCGCGCAGGCCGCGCCACGCAGCGCGATGCCCGCCCAGGCTGAGGAAGAGGGCGCGCTCGGCGGCCTCGGCGGGATGCGCAGCGGCCTCGGCGAGGACGTCCTGGACAGCGATCTGGTCGAAGAGGAACCCGCCGTCGAAGAGGAAGAGCTCGACGAAGGCTACGTCCTCGAAGACGAAGACGAAGAACTCGAAAAAGAAGAAGAGGAAGATGAGGGGCTAGGCTCCCTCAACACCGACGAAGACTACTAGGTGTCCTGATTTCGCCTGACTCATCGTTGCCCGGCAGCTCATTTCCTGAAGAAATTGCTGCCGAGCGCCTCGATTTAGACGAGTTCAATCCTCGAGCTGGGGAAACTTCGCTGCGGGTGTCTCGATGTACGTGCGATCAGAGCCACTCGAGCTAAGGTGAGATCGAATTAATAAAAGGCCGCCCGACTTTGGGCGGCCTTTTTTCTTTGAAACGGCGCGTATTTGCGGGAGTGGCCGCGCGGTGGTTAGCTGCGGGTGGCGCTGGTGGCTACGGGAAGGACGTGGCGGGCGCAGGGGCCGCGATCGTTGCGACCGGGGACGTAGGTGACGAATGCGCCCTCGTGGAGTTCGTTGAAGTCGCCGCCTTCGACGTCGGTCCAGTGGAAGAAGACGTCGGCTTGCGTCTCGCCGTCGATGATGAAGCCCCAGCCGTTTTTCGCGAACTTCACGAAACCCGTGCGTGAGACGGCATCGTCCGGACTCGCCGTGCGGTCGTCGTCGGCGGCCTGCTCGCCCTCGATGGTGCGGAGCAGCCGTTCCTCCGCCCCCGTCGCGCTGAAGGGCGATCGGCGGACGAAGAGCGCCTCGATGAGCGGGTCGTCGCCGCGCGCGGGGTCGTCCATGATGTCGCTCATGAGCAGCGGATACGTCGCTTCGTCGAGCAGGCTCTGGGACGTCCGCGTTTCACGCTCCACGCCGTCGGACCCCACGTACTTAAAATGCCAGCCGAGCAGCAGCACGCGCGCGCCGAAGGTCGCGAGTTTTCGGATCAACGGCAGGTAGTCGGAGTCGCCCGCAATTAGGACGACGACGCTGTATTTCTTAAGAATCACGAGTTCGAAGGCTTCGAGTGCCAGCCAGACGTCGATCCCCTTTTCACCGAAGCGCGTCAAGGGCGTGTAGTGCGTCGTGATTCCGGCCCGCATGAGGACTTCGTCGAATTGGCGCTCCGCGACCAGATTGGCGTCGCGCACGGCTTTGCGGCCGCGAAAATAGTGCGCGTCGACGATCTGGCAGTAGCGAACGTCCGAGCGTTCGTGCGAAGCGATCTCTTGCCGGACGAACTCGTGCAAGCCGTAAAAATCGATACGCGCGTGGCGCGGGTGTTGATAATTGTAATAGTTCGAAACGTGCGAGAAATAATTTCCATCGTAGAAAACGGCGATGCGCAGGAGCCGGCTATCGGGTTCGATCATCGGGGGCACCTCCCGTAGCGCTGCAAGAGTGTCGGCAGAAGCTACTGCGCGAGCGCCTTAGAGCCTCTAAAGCCACCGCCGCCGGCCGAGATCGCAATACTTCACTTATTGACGATCGGGCACGCGGCGTACGGCGGCCCCGCAGCC
>CAXUFI010000070.1:0-10382 GCA_964250245.1 uncultured bacterium | reverse complement strand
CTCGAAGAGCGGGAGGCGAAGCTCTCCGAACTGCGCGGCGAGCGGCGCGCGAACCGAACTCGACGTGCGCGGCAAGCGTTTCGTCGAAGCCGCGCCGCTGGTCGACAAGTGGATCGACGAGTCGTCGCTGCTCGGACTCTCGCCGCTCCGGCTCATTCATGGCAAAGGGACGGGGCTGCTCGGCCGGGGCTTACAGCAATGGCTCAAGGAGCGGCCCGCCGTGCGCGACGTTCGTTACGGCAATCCCGACGAAGGCGGCGGCGGCGTCACGATCTTCGAAGTCGGTTAGTGCGCCGAGCGTCACTTCTGATAAAAGCCTTCGATCTTCCCCGCGGTGTCGAAGACGAGCCGTAGCGGAACCGTCTGCAACTCGTTGGCGAAGGTTCCGTTATAATCGTAGACGAGGTATTTCGCGTCGAAGCTCTTGCCGCGAAAGACCAGCGTCTTGAGCGGACCGAGTTTCGTGAACTGCGCACGCTCGAGCACGAGCGTGTCGGCCGTAAACGCGGCGTTCATCTCGGTCGAGAGCGTACCGCGGTCGATCGTGCCGTGTTGCAACCCCGCGATCAGGCCGCGCAGGGCCGCGGTGATCTTGGGATCGGCGCTCGCGGCGATGCGCTCGGCGCGGCGCTGTTGCGCCGCCACGAAGGCGGCGTACTCCGTCGGCAGCAGCGATTTTAAGATCGGCAGCTCGAGGGCGTCCGTCTTGAAGCCCGAGGAATTGCCGAGAACGACGATCCCGAAGTGCTGCGCGGGCAGCATCTCGTCCACCGCCTCGAAGCCTGCGAGGCCGCCGTTTTGTCCGGCGAGCGCGTCGCTGCCGAACGCGCGCAGCGTCAGCCCGAGGCCGTACGACCCGCCGCCGGGATCGGGTCTGACCTCGGCGCGCGTCATGCCGGCGAGCGTGGCGGGCGCGATCAGTTTTCCGCTCATCAGCGCGATGTCGAAGCGTGCGAGATCGGAGGCCGTCGTGACGACGTCGTCCGCCGCATAGAGCCACGTGGGATCGAACGGCCGCGCCGCGGGCTTGCCGTCGACGTAGCCGGTCGCGGGCGCCGAGCCCGCTTCGGCCGCGCCGAACGTCGTCTGCTTCATCACCGCGCGCTCGAGAATGTTTTCCCGTTCGTAGGTTGCCAGCGGCTGCCGCACGACGCTTTCGACGAGCAGCCCGAGAAGCACGTAATTCGTGTTGCTGTACCGGTACTCGTGACCGGGCGTGAACTGGAGGGGTTCTGCCGCGATCGTATCGAGGATGCCCTGCGGGGTCGTCGGTTTGTAAACGAGTCCGGCCGCGAGGGCGGCGCTCGCGTATTCCGGATAGCCCGCGGTGTGCGAGAGGAGCTGGCGGATCGTTACGTCTTTGGCATGCGGTGCGCTCGGCAGATACGTGATGAGCGGTTCGTCGATCTTCACCCGGCCGTCTTCGATGAGCTGCAAAACCGCTACGGCGGTGAACATCTTCGTCAGCGCGCCCGCGCGAAAGCGCGTGGCGGTCGTGGCCGCGGCGCCCGTAGCGACGTCGCTCGAGCCCGCCGCCCGGGCGTAGACGAGGGCGCCGTTCTCGACGAGCGCCACGGCGACGGCGGGCGAAGCACCGTCGCCCGCGTGCGTCGCGCCGTCGAGCAGCGCGTCGTAACGCGCGCGAAGCTCCGGGGTGAAGGGGAGCGGTTCGCTCGTCGACGCGTGCGCCGCGGACGCGAGCGAAGCGCATACGGCGGCAGCCAGCGGCAAGGCGAGTACGCGGCGAATCGTAGCTCGGGTACGGCGGTCTTCGGAAGCGAACACGACGGGTGTGCTTCGCGGATGGGCCCGAGCGTCCCGGGCAGGCGGCCCGGACGGCCCGAACGAACGGCCGGAACTCGTCATGGAGAACCCCCACGCGTCGCCGGCGCAGCAAGCGGCGCTGCTCGCCGCCGGGTGCGATCACGTCGAGACGCTGGCCGACCTAACGGCCCGCTTGGCGGTGAAAGAACGCTTGACGGTAAAGCTCGGTATCGACCCGACGGGTTCGTTTCTCCATCTCGGGCACGCCGTCGTGCTGCATAAAATGCAGCAGTTCGTCGAACTCGGCCACCGCGTGATCCTCCTGATCGGCGATTTCACGGCGCGCATCGGCGACCCGAGCGGTTTGAGCGATACGCGCCCGGCGCTCACGGACGAAGCGATCGCGCAGAATATGCGCGATTACCGGCAGCAGGCCGGGCTCGTGCTCGATCTCGAGCGAATCGAAGTCATGTATAACTCGACGTGGCTCGCTCCGCTTGCACTCGGCGATCTCATCGGCTTGATGGCGCAAACGACGGTCGCGCAGATGCTCGCGCGCAACGATTTCTCGGCGCGCTACGCGTCCGGCGTGCCGATTGCGATGCACGAATTCCTCTACCCGATCGCTCAGGCGTACGACAGCGTCGCGATGCGGGCCGACGTCGAACTCGGCGGTTCGGACCAGCTCTTCAACTTGCTCGTCGGGCGAGAATATCAGCATCGCGCCGGACAGCCCAAGCAGATCTGCCTCACCGTACCGATTCTCGAGGGGACCGACGGCGTCGTGCGGATGGGCAAATCGAAAGGCAACTACGTCGGGCTGACGGAGCCCGCGAGCGAGCAGTTCGGGAAATTAATGAGCCTGCCCGACGAGATCATGCCGCGCTACGCGGCGCTGGCCGATTTTCAACCGGCCGCGCGCGTCGAGGCGCTGCGGACCGCGCTGGCGGACGGCCGCCTGCATCCCAATCTCGCGAAGAAGGACCTGGCGACGGCGATCGTCGCGCGCTATCACGGGCCCGCGCAGGCGCGCGCGGCGCGTGAAGGTTTCGAAGCGACGCATCAGCGTCGCGAACTGCCGGCCGACATGCCGGAGATCGAAGCGGCGCCCGGCTGGCGCACGCTCGGCGACGCCTTGACGGGCTGCGGGTTCGCGGCGAGTAAGCGCGAAGCAGAACGGTTAGTCACGGGCGGCGGCGTAAAGCTCGACGGCGTCCTCGCGAGCGACGCGCGAGAACCCTGGACGCGCCGGGAGCCGGTCGTCCTCTCCGTCGGAACGCGCCGCTTCGTCCGCATCTCGCCCCGAAGGAATGGATAGTGTCTGAGCCCGCAACCGACTTGGCGCGAAGCGCGCGCGCTTCTTCGTTCGAACGTTAACGCATGGCGACCCATCGTTCGACGAAATCTCCGCCACCGCGGACGTACACACCGCGCCCGCCGCTCGGCGCGCAGACCCTCATCTGTACGCGCTGCAAACGCGTTCACCATTACCCCGAGCCCGGCTCGCCGCCCATCCGCTGCGAGTGCGGCTGGTGGTACGAAAACAACGACGGCCTCATCGAAGAACGCTTCAAACCCCGCCTAGGCGTCTAGCAAAGGTCCCATAAGGAACCGATCCGCCAGCAACGACGAGCCCCTTCACTAACGCCAAGATGAAGGCTTCGACTGCGTCCTCATCGGCGCGCCCGAGAGCAAAGTTTCCGTCAGGAAACGAGCCGCCCAGCAACAACGCGCCCGTTCACAACCGACACGATGAATGCTTCGACTTCGTCCTCATCGACGCGCCCGAGAGCAAAGTTTCCTTTAGGAAACGAGCCGCCCAGCAACGACGCGCCCGTTCACAACCGACACGATGAATGCTTTGAATTCGTCCGGATCGAGGCGCTCGAGGGCGAAGTTTCCTTCAGGAAATGAGCCCTCGAGCAACGACGAGCCGGGCGAATTGAAAGCATTCCGATCTAATTTCGGGCTTCGAGGCGGGTGATGAGACTCCGCACTTCGTCGCCCGTCAGAACGTACGCCGTCTTGCAGAATTCGCAGACGGCTTCGGTCTGCGGTTGCTCGGTGATGATCTTTTGTAACTCGTCCCGCCCGAGACCGAGCAGCGCGCGTTCGACGCGTTCGCGCGAGCACGTGCAGGTGAACGTGACCGCGTATTCGCGGGTAACCCGCATCTCGAGATTCCCGGAGAGCGCGCGCACGAGGTCCTCGGCACTCGCGCCGGCGTCGATCTGCGTGGTAACGGGGGCCATCGCGTGGGCGCGGTCCGCGAGTGCGGTGATCGTTGCGTCGGCCGCGCCCGGCAGCACTTGCGCGATGATGCCGCCCGCGGCTTTGATTCCGCTTGGGTTCGCTAGTACGCCGAGCGCGACGACGCTCGGAATCTGCTCCGACGTCATCAGATATCCCGCCAGGTCGTCGCCGATCTCGCCCGTTTTGAGCTCGACGATCCCGACGTACGGCTGACCGACCTCGAACGAACGCGTGACTTGCAAGTAGCCCTTGCCGACGGCGGCGCCGACGTCGAATTTGCCGCGATCGTTCAACGGCACGTCGACGTGCGGCTGCGCCGTGTAACCGCGCGCTCCGATCTCGCCCGGATCGTTGAGCGCTACGTCGGCCACGAGCCGGCGCAGCGGTCCGTCGCTCGCAATCTGCAGCGTCAATTTCTCGCGGCCTTTTAGACTCGCGCCGAGCAGCGTTGCGCCGCTCACGAGCCGCCCGACCGCGGCGCTCGCCGTCGGTGCGAGTTCGTGCCGGCGTTGGCACTCTCGCACGAGTTCGGTCGTGATGCCCGCAACGATGGAGTAACTGCCGTCGACGGCGGTTGCCGTCAGGATCCGGTCGGGCACCGTAGCAGCTTTCCGAGGGCGCTTCCATTTCCTCCACGAACCTTCGGGGCCGTGAACGTGCTCGTGATTCACGGTCCGAATCTCAATCTGCTCGGCACGCGCGAGCCCGGCATCTACGGTAGTGCGACCCTCGCCGACGTCGACGCGCTCTGCGCGCGCGAGGCCGCGCGACTCGGCCTCGCGGTGCGTTGCGTGCAGCACAATTCCGAAGGTGCGATCGTCGACGAATTACACGCGGCGCGCGGAACGTACGACGCCGTGGTGATCAATCCAGGCGCGTACACGCATTATGCGTATGCCATTCGAGACGCCATCGCCGCGATCGGTATACCGACGATCGAAGTGCACCTCTCCAACACGATGGCGCGCGAGGCTTTTCGTAATACCAGCGTCGTCGCGGGAGTGTGTCGCGGGTCGATCGCCGGGTTCGGTCCGGACTCGTATGGACTCGCCTTACGCTCGCTCTGCGCAGAAGGCGCATGAGTCGCAAACCCTTGTGAACCCGAAGTTTGCGGTTCGTACTGCAGGAGCGAAGCATCGCGCTGCCAATTAACCTTGCCGAAACGGAACGGTAAGCGTTCGCTCGTCGCAACGACACTCGCAACTGCTGCCGACGCATGTTCATGCGCAATGAAGTTTGGAGATTCAGCGGTGACAAAAGCCGATCTCATCGATTCCGTGGCGGAAGAAGTTGGGCTCTCGAAGCGCCAGGTGGGCGACATCGTGGATATGATTCTCGACGAGATCCGCGACTCGCTCGTGAAGGGCGATAAGGTGCAACTGATTCCCTTCGGCAGCTTCGTGGTGCGCGATCGCGCCAAGCGCGAGGGACGCAATCCGAAGACGGGGGAGAAGCTGATGATCGCGGCGCGCCGCGTGCCGGCCTTCGCCGCAGGCAAGGGACTGCGCGATGCGGTCGCCGCCGGCGCGAAGAAGCGCGGCGCCAAGAAGAAGGGCTGAGCGCGTTTCGCAGACGGCGGGGGTCGCGCCGGCCAAGCGCGAACGGAAGCGCTCTGCGGGCAGTGGCGCAGCTTGGTAGCGCACTAGTCTGGGGGACTAGGGGTCGCAGGTTCAAATCCTGTCTGCCCGATAGTTTAAACCCTTATCAAATAAGGGTTTTTTTTTAATTTGGATCCGTTTGCGGTGACCCCGACAGTTGCCCTAAACGAACCGGTTAAGTCCTTTCTGCTGACACATGGGAATAAAACAGGCGGGACTGAACTTGGGGACTCGACTTGAATACTCGGCTCACGCGCAAGAACGAGTGCCTGTTTCGCCGTCAGAGCGAAGCCGATGTCGTTCAAGCCATTGCAAACCCATGCGCGGCAAAGATGAGCCTACGTTAGGCGACCGCATCGAGCACTCGGGCAATACCATCGACGGACGTACATCAACGTCATGACGAACCGCGCGAGTAACGACGTAATCACCGCACGCCTCCTACGCCGCCGGTACCCGGCGTAAAAGCGTAAGGAAGCTTACGTGGCTTGGCGGCTGAGTCGCGCTATAATGAGCGCGAGATCGGCTCCCGGAGCCTCGGCGCACCCGTACGCCCCGTTAGCGCTCCGCGGCCTACGCGGCGGAGCTGCGAGACGCGGGCGTCCGTCCGGGTCGAACCCGTGCATCCGCACCGCGCCGGCGAGCGTTAAAAAACAGGACGGCGCGACGGAGCGCCGCCGAACGTAGGAGACGACCGTGCAGAAATCGATTTCGAGAGCGTCAATGATCGGAGGGCTCGCCGGACTGGCCGCCTCTCTTACGTTGCTGCACGTCCGCGCCGTGGCCGCCGACGGGCACTTCACGATTACGCGCTCGCTTGCGGAGTGGCGGGCGCGCCTGACGCCGGAGCAGTTCTCGGTATTGCGCGAAAGCGGAACGGAGCTGGCGGGTTCGAGCCCGCTCGATCACGAGACGCGCTCGGGCGTCTACAACTGCGCAGGCTGCGATCTCGCCGCGTTCGATTCGAGAACGAAGTACGATAGCGGGACGGGCTGGCCGAGCTTCTATCGACCGTTGCCGAGCGCCGTCGCGACCTCGACCGACACGTCGCTGCTCGAAACGCGTACCGAAGTGCATTGCAGCCGCTGCGGCAGCCATCTCGGCCACGTGTTTAACGACGGACCGCAACCGACGGGCTTGCGCTATTGCATGAACGGCGTCGCGCTGAACTTCAAACCCGCGAAGGTCTAACCGGCGCGGGGCTTCGCGACGGTTAGGCTGAAGCCCGTGCGACTCGTCGCGCTGCGGTAATGAAGCGCGGCAGGTGAAAAGCGAGCGCGAACACGCCGAAGAGACCCCAAGCCGGCCACGCCGGAGCGTTATTCTCCGCATAATACCGGCAGGTCGCGAAGACGGCGGCGGCATCGAGGGCGTAACGAGCGCAGGCCGCCGCCGCTACGCCGCGGAGGTACGTGCGGCCGTTGATCTCGACGGCTTCCCGCTCGCGTCGCGCCCGCTGCAGCGAGGGCACGACATAACGCTCGATAACGGCGCTGGCCGCGACGTCCACGAGCCAATTGACGATCGCCGCGACCACGAGCAGCCCCAGAACGTACACCAGCGGATCATGCGCCGAAGCCGCACGCCGGTCATCCCCGGGCCGCGGAGCCGAGCGGAGGCGACACGGACTCGTAACAGAACCGTAACGTGCATGCCGGACGATCGGTCCGTGACGGACGAGGACATCCTTTCGGGTTTTAGGAGCCTGCACGAAGCCATGCTGGCAGGCTTCGCCGAAATGAGCCGCCGCTTCGCCGAGATGAGCCGCCGCTTCGACGAAGTCGACAAACGGTTCGCCGACATCGACGTACGCTTCGCCTCCAACGACCAGCGATTCGCTTCGATCGACGAACGATTCGCTATGATCGACGAACGATTCGCGTCGATGGACGTACGCTTTGCATCCATCGACGTACGCTTCGCATCGCTAAACGGGAGATTCGTGCGCCTCGAAGAGCGGTTGGCGAGCTTCGAGCAGAGGGTGTTCGGCCGGTTCGATGCCGTCGATCGGCGTCTCATGCGGCTCGAAAGCGGCCCGAGCGGACCGCCTTTGTAGCCGCGGTCACAGCCTTCGGGCTTCCGAACGCCTACAGTTGGGTTGCCGGGGTCGAACGGCTGCCGTTCGCAATGTCGGGCTAAGAAGGATCTAATGTTAGCAAATTATCTCTTGATGGCGGTTTTCTTCGGCGTGATCTTCGCCATCCCGGTGCTGTGGTTTCTCGTGGGCTTGAAAACGTACGGGACGGGAGATTACCACCAGCCATAACGGGCACGCCCGCACCGGCGGCCGGGGACTCCGGCCGCGCGCCGTTCGATAGGGTCTCCCTCGGGAAGCCCTAATTGCGCGTAATCGTGCCGACCCAAGCCCCCGGAGCTCCCACCTTCGACGACTTACCGAAGACCTACGATTTCGCCGCCGTCGAGGGCCGGCGCTATGCGGCGTGGCTGGCGGCCGGCGTCTTCCATGACGAACCCGACCCCGCTCGGCCGGCGTTCGTCATCTCGATGCCGCCTCCGAACATCACAGGCCGCGCGCATCTCGGCCACGCGTCCACCTACACCGCCATGGATGTGCTCGCGCGCTACCACCGCATGCTCGGCGACAACGCGGAGTGGCTGCCGGGTCAGGACCACGCGGCGATCGCGACCGAAGCCGTCCTCGTACGGGAATTGGCGAAGGAAGGGCTGACGCGCGAAGGACTCGGCCGGGAAGGTTTCCTCGCGCGGGCGTGGGAGTGGCGCGCGGTCTACGGGGACGCGATTTACGACGCCTTTCGTACGCTCGGATTTGGACCGGACTGGGAACGCGACCGCTTCACCCTCGATCCGGGTCTTTCGGCCGCCGTGGCGCGCGTCTTCGTCGAATTGTATCGCGAGGGCTCCATGTATCGCGCGACGCGGCTCGTCAACTGGGATCCGGTATCGCAATCGACGCTCTCCGACGCCGAGGTGGACGAGGTCGAACGCGACGGGTCGCTCTGGCACATCCGTTACGCCGCCCCCGACGGCGCCTTTACGATCGACGTCGCGACGACGCGGCCCGAGACGCTGCTCGGCGACACGGCGATCGCCGTTCATCCGCAGGACGAGCGTTACGCCGCCATCGTCGGCCGGCAGGTGCTGGTGCCGCTGATCGAGCGGCCGATTCCGATCGTCGCCGATCCCGCGGTCGAACGCGATTTCGGCACGGGTGCCGTGAAGGTGACGCCCGCGCACGATCCGCTCGACAACGAGATCGGCGAGCGTCACGGGCTCGCCATGCCGTCGATCATCGGCTTCGACGGTAAGATTTGCGCGCCGGTGTGGCACCGCGGCGAGCCGGTGACGGCGGCCGAGATCGCCGCGGAACGCGGCGTGCTCGCGCGCCTGGCACCCTTCGTCGGGCTCGACCGGTTTGCGGCCCGCGCCGCCGTCGTGGCCGCGCTCGCCGCGTCGGGTGCGTTACTGCGGACGGAGGACCGCCGGCACAACGTGCCCGTGAGCTCGCGTAGCGGCGCCGTCGTCGAACCGCTGCTGTCGCTGCAATGGTTCTGCAAAATGGAAGCGTTGGCGGCACCGGCTCTGGCCGCGTACCGTGAGGGCCGCATCCGCTTCGTCCCCGAGCGCTTCGGACGCACGTACGCGCAATGGCTCGAGAAGATTCGCGACTGGAACGTCTCGCGGCAAGTCTGGTGGGGACACCGTCTCCCCGTCTGGTACACGCCGGCCGGCGAGGCGGTCGTCGCGGAGACCGAAGACGAGGCGCACGCGATCGCCGTGCGCGATTTCGCGGGCGTTGCCTTGCGTCGCGACGAGGATACGCTCGACACGTGGTTTTCGAGCGGCCTGTGGCCCTTCTCGATCCTCGGCTGGCCCGCCGCGACGCCCGAACTCGAACACTGGTATCCCAACACGGTGCTCGTAACCGGTCGCGAGATTATCTTCTTATGGGTCGCGCGTATGGTGATGCTCGGGCTTAAATTCGCGGGCGACATCCCGTTTCGAGACGTCTTCGTCGTGCCGCTCGTCTTCGATTTGCAAGGCCGTAAGATGAGCAAGAGCTTGGGCAACGTGATCGATCCGCTCGATCTCGTAGCGCGCTACGGCGCCGATGCGACGCGGTTCGGGATCTTGCGCCAGATGCGTTTGGAATCGCAAGAATTGCGTTTCGACGAACGCTCCGTGGAGAAGTCGCGCGATTTCAATAATAAGTTATGGAATGCGCTGCGCTACGTACGCAGTTTACCCGAAGGATTGCCGCGCGCGAGCCGGCTGCCGGCGCCGGCCGACCTCTCGCTTGCCGACGCGTGGCTGCTCTCGGGTTTACGCGCCACGATCGTGCGCGTCTCCAAAGCGCTCGATGCATACGAACTCGGCTTGGCGGCCGACGCCGTGCTCGACTTCGGCTGGTACCAATTCTGCGACTGGTATATCGAAGCGACGAAGGTGCCGTCGGCGACGCGCGCCAGCGTGCTCTCGTACGCGCTCAACGTCATCGCCCGCTTGCTACATCCGTTCGCGCCGTTCGTCTCCGAGGAGATCTGGCAGGCGCTTCCGCACGACGGCCGCACGATCGTAACGGCGAGCTGGCCCGATCCCGACGAAATCGTAAGCGACGCCGCCGCGGCCGCGCGGTACGAACATATTCGAGCGGTCGTAGCTAAGGTGCGGGAGCTGCGTGCCGAATTGCGCTTGCCGCCGCGCGAACGGCTGACGATCGACGTCCCGCCATCGCTCGACGCCGACGCGCGCGCGCTGCTCGCGACGCACGCTCACGCGACGCTCGTC
>CAXUFI010000069.1:0-10425 GCA_964250245.1 uncultured bacterium | reverse complement strand
GTCACGCTCTACGTGAGTTCCGGGCTGCCGACGGTCGATCTCATCGATATGCGTCACTATTCGCGCGACGATGCCGAACGTTATTTGCGCGATGCGAAGCTCGTGCCCAAGATCGCGGAAGCGTTCGACGCCGCGCCGCGCGGCACGGTCCTCGCGCAGCGTCCCGCTCCCGGTTCGAGCGTTGCGATTCGCTCCACGGTGGCGCTGACGATCTCGCAAGGGCTGAAGCCGGTGAGCGTGCCGGATATTACCTCCGAAGCCGTCGGCGACGCCACGAACGAGTTGCGCGGCCGGAATTTAAAACTCGTCATCGCCGAGCGCGATCTGAGCGATCAGATCGCCTCCGGCGTCGTGTTATCGCAGAACCCGGCCGCGGGGACGGCGATCGATCCGGGTTCGACCGTGAACGTCACGGTGAGCGCCGGCGCGCCGCAGCTTTTAGTCCCCGACGTCGACGGCCGGTCCGTCGCCGACGCGACGAGCGCTCTCCAGGACGCGGGCTTGCAAACAAGCATCGAGTACGTCGTCGACGCGAGCGCGGACGGCGGCACGGTGCTCAAACAGACTCCCGCGAAGGGCACCCAAATTAAAAAGGGTTCGAGCGTGATGCTTGCGGTCGCCGTCTCCGGCACGGTGCCCGACGTCGCCGGAAAGACGCCGGCCGAAGCACAGACGCTACTCGAGAACGCGGGCTATAAAGTCGGCAACCTCGCGTACGTTCAGGAAGGCACCGAAGGCACGGTCGCGCGCACCGAACCTTCGGCGACCACGGCGTTGCGGCCCGGCGAGACCGTCATGCTATTCGTGAGCGGCGTCTCGCCGAGCAATCCGTGACGCGCATCCTCGGCGTCGATCCGGGGTTGCGCGTGACGGGCTACGGCGCGATCGAAGCCGGCGAGCGGGGGATGCACCTCATCGAAGCCGGCATCATCGCACCCGCCGTGCGCGCGCCGCTCGAATACCGGCTCGCCGAACTGCACGCGCAATTGTGCGCCGTCCTCGCGACGACGGCGCCGGACGTCGTGGTGATCGAAGAGCTTTGGACCGCGTACCGTAATCCGACGACGGCCGTGCTGATGGGGCACGCGCGCGGCGTGCTCTGCCTCGCCGCGCACGCTCACGGCGCGCGGCTGCGGCACCTCGGCCACTCGCACGTCAAGCGCGCGCTCACGGGTTCGGGCGCCGCGCGCAAAGAGCAGGTCAAACGCGTCGTCATGCTCCGGCTCGCGCTGCGCATCGTGCCGCAACCCGACGACGTCTCCGACGCGCTCGCGCTCGCACTCGCACTGGCCAATATCGAGAGCGCCGAGACGCGGCTCGCGCGAGCCGGCATCGCGTAATGTTCTCGCGCATCACGGGGACGCTCGCGGAGCGCGGCGAGTCGTCGATCCTGCTCGACGTCGGCGGACTCGCCTACGAGATATTGCTGCCGCCGTGCGTCGCCGAAAAGTTACCGTCGCGCGCGGGCGAGCACGTGACGCTCGAAATCTATCCCACGTTCAACCTCGAGGGGAATAGCGGCCGCTTCACGTTCTTCGGCTTTACGAACGCCGTCGAACGCGAGTTCTTCGAATCGCTGCTGAGCGTGGCGAGCATCGGACCGAAAACGGCCGCGCGGGCGTTCACGTTGCCGATGGCGCGCATCGCACAGGCGATCGACGCCGGCGATTACGGCTTTCTCGTGAAATTACCGGGGATCGGTCAGCAAAAGGCGCGCGACATTGTGGCGAAGCTGCAAGGTAAGGTCACGAAGTTCTTGCTGATTCGCGACGCCGAACGGCGCAGCGATGCGATTCCCGATTTCGCCGAGGAGGCGCTGCTCGTGCTTCTGCGGTTGGAGTATCGCCGCAGCGAGGCCGAGGCGATGATCGCCGAGACGCTCGCGGCTTCGCCGGCGATTCGCGACGCCGAGCAATTGCTCGCGCACGTGTACCGCGCGAAGAATCAGCGGGCCGCAGCTTCGTAAGCGGCGGTCGGTCGACAAGCCGTGCATGACGCTTCGCTTACTCGCCGGCGCTAAAATCGATTCACGAGCTTGTTTGCAGATCTTAATCGTAAGCTCGGCAGGGCTTTGCCTAGAACTCGTATGCGACGGGATACTCGCCGCTCCGTTTTCGGCTCGCTTTGGTGTAACGATAAGAAGTCTATCGCGGCCTGCGCGGAAATCGCCTCGACCCGGCTCCGACCGTAACGAAACCGCAATCGGGCTGAAAACGACTACGAACGATTGTAATGCTTTGAGTTGCCCGGCTTTTAATCGTAGCTAAGCGTGGCGTTCAATAAGCAGAAGTATAGCGGTCGCTCGTGCCGCCGCATCCCGTAACGAGTGTAGAGCGGTCTGCCGTCAAAGCGGCGCGACCACTCCATCGTCGTTTCGCTGACGTTCCCACGCCGTTCCGACTCGTCACGCGGTGCGAGGAAGGAGGGACGGGCGGTGCCGCTCGGAAGCACCGGCCGTCCCCGTCCTCGCTTCCCTACAGGTGCATCGCCGGTATGTATTCCGTTCCGTCACGCGTGTTCGCCGCGGTCTTCTGCGCATGTCTGTTTTCATGGTGCGTGCCGCTACCGTCCAGCGCCGCGGAGAGCGTTCTCGCCCGCATCCGGGCGCGCGGCGTCGTGCGCTGCGCGAGTATCGTGCGCCCGGGAATCGCGGTCCCGACGGCCGACGGCAAGCACTGGTACGGACTCTCCGTCGACGTGTGTCACGCTGTCGCGGCGGCGGTGCTGGGCGACGGCAAACGGATCGCGTACCGGCCGTATTTCGGTATGGCGAACGCGGCCGTAACATCTGCGGCGGACGATACGGCGGACGACATCGTGTTTCTCAGCGGCGCGGAACTCGTCGGCGGCAATGCGGCGGCTGCGGCCGCGCTGCAGCTCGGACCCGTCATCGCGCACGATGCGCTCGCGCTGCTCGTCCCCGCGGCGGGAGTCGCACATGCCGCCGATCTCGCCGACAAAACGGTCTGCGTCGAACCGGGGAGCCCGGGCGACCGCGCGCTTACGAGTTATTTCGAACGGCACGCGATTGCTCTACACGAGCATCCGTTTCAAGAGACCGACGAAATGCGGCAAGCGTACGGCGATGGAAAGTGCGATGCGCTCGCGGGTCCGCTCACGACGCTCGCGAGCGTCCGCGCCGACCCGACCGACGGCCGCCGGGCGGACCGGATCCTGCCCGAACGCTTAGCCGACGATCCCATCTTCGCCGCCACATCCGGCGACGCGACGTGGTCGCGCATCGTCTGGTGGACGTTCAGCGCGCTCGTCGACGCCGAGGACGCGAATAACGACGCGACCGCCGATCCGGCGGGATCCATCTCCGGAGTGCCGCCGGCTGTAGCGGACGAACTCGGCTTGTCCCGCCGGTTTGCGCACGACGCCGTCGCCGCGGGCGGAAATTACCGGCAACTCTTCGAGCGCGATCTGGGCGCGCAGTCGATCTTCGCGCTCGCGCTCGGCGATAACGCGCTATGGCACGACGGCGGCCTGATCTTCGGGCTGCAGGTTCGCTGATTACGACCACAAGGCGCGTCGATTCACGGTAAGTTTAACGTTTGCCTAACGTTTTCTTATGACGACGTTATAATTTCAATTCGCCGATTCCACGAACGGAAATTTGCGTGCGACCTGCGAACGCGCAAGTCGTTCTCCCCCTGTCGCGATGTTTTGCCTTGCGACGCCACGATGAGGAACTCATGGATTTCGTTTCGTTTCTCCGCGGAACAGGCAGTTGTGCGTTGGCGGTCGCGCTTTCGGCGCCGGCTCTCGCCGCAACCGACCCGGCCGATCCGCCCGATACTGTGGTGACGGTCAGCCAGCCGCGTCCGAGCGCGGCGATCGCACCGTACGTCTCGAACCCCGCCAACGCGATGTCGGTCTCGCACCGGACCGAACTCGAGCTTCTGCGCAAACGCGTGAAATACGTGTTCGTCATCTTTCAGGAGAATCGCTCGTTCGATTCGCTGTTCGGATCGTTCCCCGGCGCGCGAAATCTCTTTTCGCAGCCGCCGTCGCGGACGCCGGGCTACCGTCAGCAATTACTCGACACCAACGGTAAGCCGACGACGATCGAGCCGTTCCGCATCGGCCCCAAGCAATTCGCGGCCGACACGGACGACGTCGATCACAGTTTCATCCGCATGGGTGAGAAGATAGACGTCGCCGGCGGCACGCCGCGAATGGATAAATTCGCGCTCGTCGAGGAGATGAAGTATACGACGCCGGGAGCGAATCCGTCGCTCAAGGCCAAACAGTACGGCGAGCTGACGATGGCGTACGAAGATTGCGATACGATCCCGCTGCTCTGGAATTATGCCAACCGGTTCACGCTCTTCGACAACTACTATCAACACACGATCGGGCCCTCGACGCCCAACGCCATCGACATGATCGCCGGACAGACGGGTGAGACGCAGTGGGTGAAGCATCCGGATCAAGCGTCAAATAACCCGACGCTCATGGCGCTCGGTCAGGGTGAACCCGTAACGGGCGATCCCGATCCGTTCTGGGGTTCGGCCGCGGATCCGACGACCGTCGACCGGCAGCCGATCAATCCGACGGACAATCCGAAAAACTATCAGATTAACCAAACGTACGCGAGCTTGCCGCTGACGTTTAACGGCAGCGACGTCAAGACGATAACCGGGTTCGACCGCATGAAATCGACGGACCTGCTCGACGTTCGTAGCGATATTCCGGCGATCGCGGCGATGAATGCCAAAGCCGTGCCGTGGGGCTGGTTTCAAGAAGGCTACGACCGCGAACCGACCGACGGCGCGCAACTGCACACGAGCTACATCGGCCACCACAACGGGCCGCAGTATTTCGGCTACGTTTCGAACAATCCGCAAGAGACGAAGCATCTCTACGGGCTCAACGATTTCTTCGTGTTCATGGCGAAGAAACGGCTGCCGGCGGAGGGCGGCGTGGCCTATCTACGCGGCGGGTATCAGAATATCCAAGGCCTGAAGCCGGCCGATCGGGATCCCGCCGTGCAGACGAACTTTCAGGGCGACGACGACCATCCCGGCTATTCGGACGCGCAGATCAGCGATGCGCTCGTGGCGCGTGAGATAAACACGATCGTAAAGAGCCCGTATTGGGACCAGAGCGCGATCTTCATCACGTACGACGAGTCGGAAGGCGACTACGACCACGTGCCGCCGACGATCACCAAGTTCTCGCCGGCGGGTCTGCCGCTGGTTCACGGGCCGCGCATCCCGTTGATCGTCGTGTCGCCGTTCGCGAACGCGCACGTCGTCTCGCACGAGAGCGGCGATCACAACTCGATCATCCGCTTCATCGACGAGCTTCGCGGGCTCCCGTATCTCGCAGACCTTCCCGATGAAAAGCAAGCGCGCAAAGACGGCAAGAAGTTCGGTCAGTCCGAGCTCGGGCCCGACGATAACGGCGTGCCCTTCGTCTCCGACTTGCTCTCCGCGTTCGACGCCGGCCGCCTGCAGGGGAAAGTCGCGCCGCTCCCGCGAGCCTACGCCGAAGTGCCCGACGGGATCGTAAACGCCGTGCCCCCGCTCGGCAATCAAGGTTGCGCCGTCCTCGGTATCATTCCCGAAGACGTCGCGCGCGGTATCAATAATCCGATTCCGAGCGACTTCAATCCGCGACCGAGCACGGACCCGACGACGACGACGACGACGACGGTTCCGGCTGCGGTGCGGCGGCAGGTGCGAAGCAAACCCTAGGCCCGACGAGTTATTAAGCGGGGACGGAGCCGCACGGTGCGGCTCCGTTTTCATTTACGTCGACGCAGCCGCGGCGGCACATAAGGTAGCCGCGGTCCCGTCGCGAACGGGCGGGTCAATGGAAGAGGGACGCGCTTCCCGGAAGGTCGTTCTCGGTCCGGCCGACGCCGCGCCGCGGATCGTGAGTCCCGAGGCTGCGGTCGAAGAGGAGTTCGTCGGCGCGAGTCTGCGGCCGCGCTCGTTCGATGAATACGTCGGTCAGCTCGACGTCGTCGAGAACCTGAAGATCGCGATCGACGCGGCGAAGCGCCGCAACGAGCCGCTGGAACACATCCTGTTCTACGGGCCGCCCGGGCTCGGCAAGACGACGCTCGCGGCGCTGATCGCGCGCGACCTCGGCCAAGCCCTTCGGCCGACGTCGGGGCCCACGCTCGATAAACCCAAGGATCTGGTCGGCATCTTGACGTCGCTGCAGATGGGCGACGTGCTGTTCATCGACGAGATCCATCGCTTGGGGAG
The DNA here is from genome assembly GCA_964250245.1 of uncultured bacterium. GTDB lineage: Bacteria > Vulcanimicrobiota > Vulcanimicrobiia > Vulcanimicrobiales > Vulcanimicrobiaceae > CAXTIY01. Next base: position 4,201 of record CAXUFI010000069.1, on the reverse strand, counting down.
CGTCGTCGAAGAGTTCTTATATCCCGCGATGGAAGATTTTCGCGTCGACATCGTGATGGATAGCGGCGCGTACGCGAAGACGTATAAGATTCCGGTCGAGCGCTTCACGCTCGTCGGCGCGACGACGCGCGCCGGCATGCTCTCCGCGCCGCTGCGCGAGCGGTTCGGCTTAACCTATCACCTCGACTACTATACCGATGAAGAACTGCAACGGATCGTGACGCGCAGCGCGGCGCTGTTGAACATTCCGATCGAAGAACCCGGTGCGGCGACGATCGCGCGCCGCAGCCGCGGAACGCCGCGCATCGCGAACCGTCTGTTACGCCGGGTGCGCGACTATGCGGAGGTGCGCGCCGGCGGCACGATTACGGAAACGGTGGCGAATGAGGCGCTGCGCCGCGAGGGAGTCGACGCGCGCGGACTCGACCGGCTCGACCGGGCGTTTCTGCGCACGATCGCCGAGCAGTACCGCGGCGGCCCCGTCGGTCTCGGGGCGATCGCGGCGACGCTGACGGAGGATGCGGAGACGCTCGAAGACGTCGTCGAACCCTATCTGTTGAAGATCGGGTTCGTCGTGCGGACGGCGAGCGGCCGCAAAGTCACGCCCGCGACCTACGCGCATCTGCAACTTTTGCCGTCGCCCGATGCCGGGCAACCGCAGCTGTTTTAGGTCGACATCGCCGCAATCGCTGCGCTCTATTAGCGCGCGAGGCCCGCGTTTCCGTAGCCTAGGGTGGTTGCCGTCTTTGCGTCGAAAAGCGACGCGTGCAGCGCTCCGGCCGGACGGCTCATGCCGATGATGATCGTGTTATTCCGCTCATCGGAACGACGCGCGGGCGCTTTGCAACTGGCCTGGCATCGCTCGCGACGCTGGCGACGATGCGCCCGCGGCGAGCCGCTGCAACGGGCGGCCTCGACGTTACTTCCGGCGAGAGCGATCATGCGGTTCGCGTACTGATCGCGACGGACACGCCGCTGCCGGCGCGGCAACTCGACAGCTGGCGTTTCGGGTGGAGCGGGCGAACCTATCGCGGCACCTTCGCCACGGTCGCGCTCGGCGGCGGGCGCAGAGGCCTGGTGAACGTGCTGCCGCTCGATGCGTATCTCTACGGCGTCCTGAGCGCGGAGGTAGCTCCGGCTTGGGCGCCGGCCGCGCAGCAAGCTCAGGCGATCGTCTCGCGCACCTACCTGCTGCGCAAATTGCGTCCCGAGCAACCATACGACATCGTCGCCGGCGACGCCGATCAGAATTACGGCGGAATCGAGAGCGAGTCGGTGGAGGGGCGCGCCGCGGTCGACGCCACGGCGTCGACGATCGTGACGTTCGCCGCGCAGCCCGCGCGCGTCGCCTACAGCTCCTGTTGCGGCGGCAGGACGGCCGACGCCGGAGACGTTTGGAGCACAGCGTACCCGTACCTCACGAGTATCGTCGATCCCAATTGTTCGTCGACGCCCGCCTTCGCGTGGCAGGCCGAAATCCCGGTGCGAGTCGTCGCTACGGCGTTGCAGCAAGTCTCGACCTGCGGCCGGCTGCACGGCGTCGACCTGCGCGTACCGGCTGCCGGCGCGCGACCGCAAGCGATCGCCTTCGTCGGCGACGCGTCGACCGTCGAACTGCCGGTGCAGACGTTCCGAACCGCCGTCGGAGCCGGCATCGTGCGCAGCACGTACATCCATAGCGCCGTGCTCGGTGCGCGGGGCGGCTCCGTCGAGCTCGCAGGTACCGGCCGCGGCCATGGCGTCGGCCTCTGCCAGTGGGGCGCGCGCGTTCTCGGTCAGTCGGGAACGAGCGCGCAGGACATCATCGCATTTTATTTTCCCGGCACGTCGCTCGGCCGTGCTTAACGCATCCGACTCCGGCATACTGCAAACGGCTGCGTATCGTTACGAACTTCCTGCGGGCGCGATCGCGCGCGAACCGGTCTCGCCGCCCGACGCGGCCCGGCTACTCGTACTGAAGCCCGGCTCGCTCGAGCACCGAAGCTTTCGCGACTTCGCAGACCAATTCGTCGCCGGCGACGTTCTCGTCATTAATGAGACGCGCGTCATCCGCGCGCGTCTGCACGGAACGCGCGAGCCGGGCGGCGGGCGAGTGGAGGTTCTGCTCTTACGTCCCGCCGACGGCGCGCCTTTCCATTACGGCGCGCGCAGTTGGCTCGCGCTGGTAAAACCGGGTCGTAAATTACGAGCCGGCGCGCGCATCGCATTCGGTGACGGAGCGGCAGCCGAGGTGACGGCCGTCGACGACGACGGCGTGCGGATCGTCCGTTTTGCAGACGGCGTCGATCTCGAGCCGCTGCTCGAGCGGTACGGCGAAGTCCCGCTGCCGCCGTACGTCGGTCCGGGCGACGGCGCGCGCGCCGCTCGCTACCAAACGGTCTTCGCCCGGGTGCCCGGCAGCGTCGCGGCGCCGACCGCGTCGCTGCACTTCACGCCCGCGGTTCTCGACGCGATTCGCGGGCGCGGCGTCACGATCGCGGCGCTGACGCTCGACGTCGGGCTCGGAACGTTCCGTCCCATGGAGACGGAGTCGATCGTGGAACATCGCATGCACGCCGAACGCTATGCCATCTCCGCCGCTACTGCCGCCGTCGTTAACGAGGCGAAGCGGACCGGGCGGCGCGTCATCGTCGCCGGCACGACGGCGCTCCGGGCGCTCGAAGCTTCGGCTGCCGGCAACGCCGGGACGGTTATCGCGGGCGAGGCGGAGACGGCGCTCTTCATCGTGCCCGGCTTCCGCTTTCGCATCGCCGACGCGCTGCTGACGAACTTTCATTTGCCCGCGTCCACGCTGCTCGTGCTCGTCGCGGCCTTCGCGGGCTACGAGCAAACGATGGCCGCGTATGCCACGGCGATTGCGGAGGGGTACCGGTTCTATTCGTTCGGCGACGCGATGTACGCGCTACGGATGCCGTAAGGCACCACTTGCGACGGCGTGAGGGCGCCGGTTAGCTTAGCGGATAAACGAACGCGTAAACCGTCGCAGCGCCGATGACGGCGCCGGCGATTTCGAGCGCCAAGAGACCGATCGGAAGCCGAGCATGGCAAAGCCGGCAGCTTCCGCGTAGCACGAGCCACGACAAGATCGGCACGTTGTCATACCAGCGAATCGGCGCCGAACAAGACGAGCACGACGAGCGGGGGCGAACGATCGACATACCGCGCGGAATACGATGGACGATGACTCCGCTGAACGAGGCAAGAGCCGCGCCTAGCATAGCACCGACAATGGTTAACAGGGCCACGTCCGTAGAAAACCGTTGCAGCGGCGAAAAGTTACTGCGCTCGAGTATTTGCTGCGGGCTTGCGAGCACTTACGTCGAAGCGCGAATGTAAAGATTCCGCACCGTAGTGTTCGCACTGCGGCTTCTTGGTCGCAGGTGTGTCCATGATTCGGCAACTTTTTAAATGCTTGCTAAGCATTGCTTGCTTTGCGCTGATCGGCTGCGGAGGCGGCGGGGGTGGCAGTCCGATTCCGAACGACACGGCACCACCGCCGATTTCGTTCACTCATATATTTCCGCAAGGCGACGCTACGGCCACGCAGGGTACGGCTTGGGATATCGTCGCGGTCAAAACGACGTTGACGGGACAGTTCGGTGACACGGTCACGGAGCTGTACGACACGTTGCGCGTCGATGTAACGTTTGCACAAGATATATCGAACGCACTTCCGGCGCCGGGGACGTTCTTGAGTTCTCCGACTGGTACGGAGCTTGGTGTGGCAATTGGGCTAGACACGGATCACAACAAGAGTACGGGAGCTTTGCAGCCATGCGACATTGCTTCACCCTTGAATCCATTCGAGTTTTCGTCGGATGCAGGTCAAGAGTATGGGCGCCTTACTGACGGCAACTATTCTATACTGAACTTTAGCGGTCGTATCTTCTCCGGTGGCCCAAATCCGCCTGATGAAGCGGTAACCAGTGTACAAGGGCATATATTTTCTCAGTCATTTTATTTACCAGCAGTCGGTCTCAAGACGGGTGTCTTGATACCAGAAATAGGAGTGGACGTAGGCGTACTGAACGGCTTAGCCACATTCACCACGGATTGTGTGCCGCCAGGTACCACGGAAATGTATACTGATCGGCAAGAAGTTGAGTAGGGTTAATGAAGGCGCGTTGTGCACATGTAAAAAATGTGGTGAGCTTGTCCCGATTTTCCGGACAGTCTGCTAAGCTGCGATCGGCAGCGACGA